>CAXBNB010000792.1:0-2340 GCA_963976505.1 uncultured Reichenbachiellaceae bacterium | reverse complement strand
AGCGTTATTAACAATCAAAATAAAATAGCATCATGAAATATATAATTTGTTTAATGATAGCCTCCTGGATACCAATTAGTATCCAGGCCCAAAGTTTGGAAGATTTTTTTCAAGAAGCCGCAAAGAGCAATCCCGGACTACAAGCCAAATACAAAGAATTTGAGATGGCATTGCAAAATGTTACTCAAGTGAAGTCTTTGCCTGATCCAAGCTTTTCTATTGGATATTTTATTTCACCAGTAGAAACCCGTGTCGGTCCTCAAAGGGTCAAGCTTTCACTAAGTCAGATGTTTCCATGGTTTGGTACTCTTAAGGAACAGGGAACAGCGGCTTCATTAATAGCCGAAGCGAAATTTCAAAGTTTTTTGGATGCGCAGAACAAGCTGTATTTTCAACTTGCAGTAGCATACTATCCATTGTATGAACTAAATAAATGGCAAGAAATTGAAGCTCAAAATGCTGAGATCCTGCAATCATACAAAAACATTGCTACCAAAAACTTCGAAAACAACAAAGGAAGCCTTTCTGATGTACTCAGGGTAGACATTATGTTCAAGGATGCCACAACCAGTTTAGCCATTTTGAATGAAAAGGAAAAGCCACTTCTCACGGCATTCAATCAATTGCTTAACCGAGACGCCAAAGAAAAAGTACAAGTTTCCAGCATATTGACTTTACAGCCAGTGGCTATGGAATATAGACGTGATTCGATTCTCGAAAACAACCCTGTACTCAAGGAACTGGAAATAAAAATCAATGCCAGTCAAGCGCAGGAGAGAATTGCCTATAAACAAGGTCTTCCAAAGTTGGGTGTGGGTATTGACTATGTGCTTATGGGCAAACGTACCGATTTAGGACCAGGAGTAGCGGCACCAACTGACAATGGTAAAAATGCTTTTATGCCAATGGTAACAGTAAGTGTTCCTATTTTCAGGAAAAAGTACAGAGCTGCAGTAAAACAGGCTGAACTCATGCAAGATTCTTACGCCCTGCAAAAATCGGATTATACCAACTCCCTGAATGCTACTTACGACATGGCGATGTTTGAAATTCAGCAACAAGTGGCATTGAACCAATTGTATAATGATCAAATCGCTGAATCAAATCAAATACTCAATCTGTTGCTTTCTGCCTATGGAAATTCAGGGAAGGATTTCGAAGAAGTACTCAGAACGCAACAGCAAATATTGAAATTTCAAAAAATGAAAGCCACATCAGAAACTCAGTTTCACATTGCTATGGCAAAGTTGAATTATATCACAGCTAAAAAATACTAAAATGAAAACGAATCTAAAAATCATAATATTCACCGTTTCCGCTCTAACTATAGGGCTACTATTGGGCTGGTGGCTTTTTGGATCAACAGAAAGTGAATCTTCTGAAGAACACCAGCACACTTCAACGATAAATGGTGAAAGCGTATGGACTTGCTCCATGCATCCTCAAATCAGACAAAATGAGCCTGGTAGCTGCCCTATTTGTGCTATGGATCTAATACCCCTAGAAATTGAAGCTGATGACACGAACCCCATGGCCATAAAAATGACAAGTACAGCCATGCAATTGGCTGAAATTGAAACCACAATTGTAGCAAAAAGTGGTGTTTCTAAAAATATCAGGCTCTATGGTAAGATTGCAGCAGATGAACGATTGGTATATTCCCAATCCAGCCATATACCAGGAAGAATAGAAAAGCTCCTCATCAATTTCACAGGAGAGTTCGTGAAAAAAGGTCAAACTATTGGATACATCTATTCTCCAGATCTGGTAACTGCTCAAGAGGAGTTGTTTGAAGCTGAAAAAATAAATAATTCCCAGCCCGCCTTGTTCACAGCTGCTAGGGAAAAATTAAAAAACTGGAAGCTCAATGACCAACAAATAGATCGGATTATATCCAGTGGAAAAGCCCAACAAAATTTTGCGATTATGGCTGATGTTTCCGGTTATGTAACTCAAAAGTCGGTTAACCTGGGAGATTATATTACCAAAGGCACAACCATCTATGAAATTGTGGACTTGTCAAAAGTTTGGGCAATGTTTGATGTCTACGAAAATGACATGTCTTGGGTGAAAACTGGAAGTAAGATTGAATTCAACCTTAGGGCATTGCCTGGGCAAACTTTTGAGGCCAAGGTCTCATATATCGACCCGGTCATTGACCCGAAAACAAGAGTTACCAAAGCCAGAATAGAGCTGAACAACAGCGACCTGAAATTCAAACCTGAAATGTTCGTTTCTGGTAAACTGGCATCAGAATTAAGCTCGAATGAACAAAAAATAGCAGTACCAAAATCAGCCATAATGTGGACAGGTACCCGATCGGTAGTTTATGTGAAATCC
>CAXBNB010000791.1:0-2341 GCA_963976505.1 uncultured Reichenbachiellaceae bacterium | reverse complement strand
TTCATCTCCATTGAATCGTTGAAAAGTCATAAAGCCCATTCCGGGGTTGATCAAAACATCATCTGTCTCTATGGGTCTAACATAAACTGTTTTTTGAGCAAATACGCCAGTAAATGCGATTGCCATGTAGCTGAATGTTGTCAATAATAATGACCGTGCTCTCATCTTTATAAATATTAAAAAATTTCCTGTTTGATTTTTACCATATGTTCCGGTCCAAATGCATTGGCCAATGTTTACAATTCTTTTCTCCATGATTCATATTGTTCCTCAATATCCTGCTCACTTATAAACGGTTTATAGATAATACGGACCCTGAATGAGTATTCATGTTCATATTTTAAGTTGGGAATAATAAATTGAAAATCCCAAGCTGGCTGTACCGCACCCCCGCCAGTCGGTGATTGGGCAAACCTAATTACCTCTGATGAATCAAATAAATATGCAAGCACCATGTTGTGAAACCTGCCAAAGTAAAAAGGTGATTTATACCTGTAGTCAGAAAAACTATTGAATAGCTTTACATTAAAGTCGCGGGCAAAAAAAAGGTCATGCTCATCGTTTTCCGCTTTATGAGTACTCTTTATACCATGCTTTTGAGAAAATGCGTTAATCCAGTGCGCTGTGGTTTCTGACTTTTCAAATCCCTTGAAGTATATTTTTTTATCCTTGGGAGTATCAATATAACTGGCCCAGAAGAGCCCGGCATAGTTATGTTGAAAAAAATCTCCCACATGAATCACGCATCGAAAAGTAACATCGATAAATTCAGAGTTTGCCAATTCAAAAACCGTAAGACTTTCAACTTGTGAGTATGGGGTAGGACTCTGGTAAAGCATTACCTCATTTTCAGATCGAGAATAAAGCTCCACAGGATGCCTCCGAGGCTCAAATTTCTGGACAAGTGAATCACCCGAAACAATAAATTCTAGATTGAAACCAGCATGGTTTATCATAAACACCGAAGAATCCTGAGCTGAATGATACAATTCTGAAACTCCACTATATCCATTCCAATGGCTTGGATAGTAAGCTTTGTTATTCACAAAAGTCACTTTCAAGTTTTGATTTTTAAGGGTAACTGTTGTATCCTGTTGTACCAGATGTAGTGGTCGCAATGAAAAAACCCTTTGAGCGACACACTCTGAGCTTATCATAATAATAATAGTCAGAAAAATAACAGTCTGTTTAAGTTTATATGGTGAGAGCAACTTCATACGTAACTTTTATCCTTTCTGAATTATTACTTTGTGAGAAGGTCCAACTACATCAGCCAGATTTACAGTTCGAAATACGATTTCATATGCATTGTTTGTTAAATCAACATCAAGGCTACTATCAACTTTTTGCCAATTTCCTGAAGAATTTTCCTTCATTTGATATTCTTTTAGGTTGGGTGTATCAGACATTAATTCTATATGTGCAATTTTGTTTTCAATATTTACTTTCGAGGAAATGGTATTAGGGGTCCACTCGATAGCATTACGGTTTGGCTCACGAATCATAAATTCTGGTTTATCATACGCCCAATGTGGTTTGCTCCCCCATATCCAAGTGTTGTTTTTGAAGTAATCATCCGCATACATAGTGAGTGATTCCTTATGTTTAGGCCAGACAGTAAACATGTCGTTGTTGGTATGGTATTCTATCCAGGTATAGGTTCTGGCAAAGCTTTCTTTACTTCTTTTCAACTCTTCATCGAATGAAGTCGGAATGCGATCGACACCCTTTAACATGACTATGTCCCCAGCTTCGTTTTTCAAATATTCATCTCTTACTTCCAGCGCCGAAAGAGGGAGTCCGTTTTTTTCAAAATGATGATTATACTTAGCATCTGACAATACCCACTTATTATATTTATTCACCCAAACTTCATTAATTCCATGATGGCCGTCTGCCACTCCTTCTACTCCAGGGCCGGCTCCAATAGTTCTGGTGACATAACCATAAGCATTCATTACACCGTTTTGAACCTTCATAAAGTGACCGCAATGAAAGCCAACCCCATCAAGTGCTGCATCCAGAATGCCTTCCACATAACCTTCTCCCGGATATGGGTCTCCATGATCTTCTATTTTTATCATGGCTTTGATCCACTCCCTTAAGAGTAATATTCTGGTAAACTCATCTTCTTCCCCATGAAAAATGGTGTCTAATTGATATTTTTCCCTGAGTTTTCGAAATTTCGGAGAGGACAAGTCTTCCGAGTAATTGAAGGCTGTGTTTTTTTTGTACACAGGGTTATCAACTTCAACAAGTTGGTACTTTTTCTCTACGCAGCTAAAACTCCCTGCCAATACAATAAATATTACTACAATATTTTTCATTTATATACTTTTTT
>CAXBNB010000790.1:0-2343 GCA_963976505.1 uncultured Reichenbachiellaceae bacterium | reverse complement strand
CGTGGAAAAGTTCTGGAGATGACCAGTGATACGATCACAGTGGATATTGATAGTACTAATTACACTGATTTCATGTATGATTTGGGTGTGGCGATATTGCCAGTGGCTTGCCCGGCAGGATCTGGCGTTAAGCCTGGTGAGTATGTTCCTACAGTGATTTTAGACGATTGTTTTGATAATATAAGGGTGGATTGATGAGCATAGGGACGCTATCGGATATTATATTAAAAGTTAGAAAATTGACTGGTAGCGGAACATCAAACCAGCTTACAGATAGTCAGATCATAGATTACATTAATTCATTTTATTTGTATGACTTTCCTGCGCAGTTCAGAAGCCTTAAGCTTAAAGATAAGTACACGTTCAATACCATTAGAGGCATAGATACCTATGCCTTTGATAGCGAGCATTTCACAACCATTGAGATGCCTTGCTATATTGCTAAGAGGGAAGTGAAGCTATTTACAGACCCATGGAGCTTCTTCGGAGTAAACTACAACTGGCAGTTCCAGGAGAATATTCTTCAAGGCAATGGTACAACAGGAGTAACAGGTGGTGCTATTACAGGAGCCACGCAAGCTAATCCTTGTGTTATAACTAGTGTTGATCATGGTCTTGTGACTGGTTTGCAAGTGACCATAACGGGCGTTGTAGGCATGACGCAATTGAATAATATTACCTACACTATTACGGTACTCACTGTTAACACATTTTCATTAGATGGAATTGATTCGACTGGTTTTACTGCTTATGTTTCAGGTGGAATATGGTCAGCGCAAGGATATTTTGCCACCTTACAGAATACGCCGGTTATCAGAAGTACATTAAATAACCCAATGGTACAGACTTTAACACAGTCTACAACGCCTCAATTGCCTACGCCTACGCCATTATCATTCCAACAGGCTATTCCAAGCCGTGTCCAGAATATATTATTCACTGCCAATACATCATTGGGATCGACTCAAAACGCTACAGATGACGGTGGTGGTAATATCATAGGCGATGCTTCGGGAACTATTGATTATGAAAGTGGGCTAGTCCAGATTCTCTTTAACGATCCTGTACCCGCTGGAGAAAATATCCAAGTTCAATATAATCCTATGAATCCGGCTTCGATGGCTATTCCGATAAGCATCATGTACTTTCAAAATCAATTTACTTTACGGCCTGTTCCCGATAAAGGCTACACAGTTGAGATTACAGCATATAGACAACCTAGCCAAGCTTTATTGGGATCGACTGATCCTGACACGCCAAACCTATCAGGAAAACCAGAGCTTACCGAGTGGTGGGAATGCGTTGCTTTTGGCGCTGCTAAGAAGGTTTATGAGGATAGACTAGACCCCGATGGCGTTGCACTCATGGATAAGGGTCTAATGGAGCGCTATGCGATTGCAGAAACTAGAACATACGCCCAAATCGGAAAGTCTAGAATCCCTACATTATTTGCAGACCAATTACAACAATCCTACGGAAGCGGTGCATTCGGCTTCGGTAATTCAGTTTCAGGAGCATAAATATGACTTTACCATATGAAACAGGTTTTCCTACTACTAACGATAGTTTAGGTTCAACAAGAGCAAAGTTTTTTGGTAATACAGCTAGTGTAAAAACATTTTTAGATCAAAACCATTATGACTTCGGAAATGTGTTATATGGTAATCACAAATGGGTATGGTACGGAAGGCAAACGTCTACTTTTCCAGATACTACAACCCCTAGTAATTTGGCAATTGCTACATATGGGGCAAGTGATGGGTCAAGAACGCAATTGTGGTTTCAACCATCAAATGATGCCACTGGAGCTGACGCAATACAGCTTACAGCAGGCAATGTAAAACAAGCCGAATTTTCTGTTAATACCGTGAATTATGTAGCAAATTTGACCGGTGGATGGACTTTTCTTCCTGGTAAAATGCTTTTGCAATATGGATCGTTTGATCCTAATACGATAACTGCAATAACATTTCCAATACCTTTTTCAGCAGTGCCTTATTCTTTACAGTTAACTGGTGAAGCAGGTAATTCCACATCATTTCGAGCAAATATTTCACAAGGAACATTAACAGCAAGTGGTTTTACATTTGAAGGAAGCATTAGTAATAATTTTACTCCAGTATATTGGACAGCAATAGGTAAAGCATAATGCAACCATTGCAACAATTCTACATAGCAGGTTCTAAATCAGGTTATATAAACTATCAAAAGCCTTTTTTAACTCCAAATGATGCCTTTCAAACTTTGGAGAATGCTTTAGTCTATCGTGATAGAGTCATTGAAAGACCAGGTTTAACTTTTTTTGGCCGATTAAGAAGAGCACTGACAGCACAAAACGCTGGT
>CAXBNB010000789.1:0-2343 GCA_963976505.1 uncultured Reichenbachiellaceae bacterium | reverse complement strand
TGCTGATCGGTGTAAACAATCAGTATCAAGGTCAGTCATTTGAAACTTTTAAAACAGAGTTTGGTTTGTTGTTGGCTAAGAGCATAGACATAGCCGAGGACGTCAATAGAGTATTTGTCGTTTCCATACCTGATTATGGAGTGACTTCACTGGGAAGTTCAAATAGCATCCATATAGGACAGGAGATAGACATGTACAATGATTACATGTCTGACGTATGTGGCTACCGAAAGATCCCTTTTATAAATATTACAGAAATCTCCAGGTCATTGGGAGATTCAGAAGATGTGTTGGCACCAGATGGTTTACATCCTAGCGGAAGCCAATATGCAGCGTGGGTAAATGACATACTACCTGTGGCTGTTGAGGTTTTGAATAAATAAAACCCAGACCTGAGCCCTTCGCTTGACACATTATCCTTCGGGTTTCGTCTTTTCTGTGCAGGTAGAAATCCCATCACCCATTCCAAAACACAAATTATTTCCCTAATTTGGAAGTTAATTCTACTATTTATGAAACAAATTATTCAATCGGTACTAGCTGTTTTTATTTTTAGCGTGCTGCTATCGTGCTCCCAAGAGCAAAAACAATCTGACTTGCCAATTATCAAGGCATTGGAAAAAATAAATCCAACAGCAGAGCATATCACTTTCCAAAACTCATTGGAAATTGACAACAGCGGCGGACACTTGCAGGGCATTCAATACCTCAGTTACAACCAAAATGAATACTATGTGGTATCTGGCAGCTCCAGTTCCTATTCTTACTATTCGATAGTAAAAAAGGGCGATCAAAATACTGTCATTTCTGTCAACAAGCTGCTTGACAAGCCCTTCAAACATGCTGGAGGTTTCCAGGTCAACAACAACCTGATGGCCATCGGCATAGAAGACAATAAAGCAAAAGACAAATCGAAAGTATATGTTTTCCGAATAGACGATCCGGAAAATCCACCCAAAGAACCGCTAACCATCATTGAGCGAGTTGGCAATCCAAAACGAGCCACAGCCGGAAGTATAGGTATTTGTGAAGTCAGCAACACCATCTTAGTCGTAGTAGGCGACTGGGATAGCGAGCACTTGGACTTCTATTCCATAGATAAAGAAAAGCCTAAAAAGTCCACCCTTAAATATTCTCTCGACTCGAAAGAGGTGGATAAATCTGAATGGATAGATGAAAACTACTTGAGTTATCAAAATGTAAATATCGTACAAGATGACGCAGGAGCACTTTACCTGGTTGGCATGACTGCCAATCTGCTGAGGGAGAATGTATTGGATTTGTTTGAGCTAAAAACGAAGGATTTCTCTTCGTTTGAATTGAAAAAAATCTATTCCAGAAAATTTCCTTCCAACGACCAAACAACTTTCCGGTGGGGTTCAGGGGTCTATTTAGACCAAAATGAAGCCGTTACCATCATGGCTTGCAGTGAGAATATTAGGGACAATTCCGTCATTCATATTTACCAATAAAAGCACATTCAAAAGATAGTACTTATGAATTCATTTGATGTACAAATAAAGACGCATCAGGTGTTTTGAAATTTTAAAAGTATATTGTAAGTTGAGAAAAATCCAAATCCGGAGCTTCCTCTAATTTAGAATAAACCCATTGGTAAACCATCTTAGAAAACCATGGCATCTACTATCGAATGAACTTGAAAATAACTGTGAAGAAACTCATTATGAATTTGCGGCATTTCATTTCATCCAACTGCTGGTCTGCGCTAATATCGGTTGTGCTGATGGGATGTAGCACCCCACCAACAGAAGCACCTCACAGCAGACCGACACATCCCTGGATATTTCGGTCAGTACTTGACTACAAACCAAGAATGCTCACTTTGGCTCTCGACGCTGAGTGCTTCGTGGCGTATGACCTCAACAACTGCGGCTTGTACAGAGCATGGAAAGGTGGCGTCAACTGGGATGGTATCGTTTTCAACGAAACCAAGGCCATGCAACCTTCAGCTTGGGGCAAAGACTATATTCTTGACAAATCAGCAGATGTTTGGGTGATAGAAAAATCCGGTCAAAAAGAAACGCCCGCTATTCGATTTCTCGGATATAGATTAGACAAAGAACAAATATTTTTGAAGTATCAGCTATCAACCAAACTAGATACTGTCGAAATCGAGGAACGCCCAGAGTTTTTGAAAGATGAAAATGGAAATCCTGGCTTGGAAAGAATTTTCACCGTTTCTACTTCAAACAACAACGCATCAGTATTTCTGAAAACAACGACCAAAACTGTCAAATTGAATGATGAGGGTCAAACGGTCTATCAGGAGTTTTTCGAACCAATACCTGAGCAAATACAGACGATCACTCCTAACAAATCTGG
>CAXBNB010000788.1:0-2346 GCA_963976505.1 uncultured Reichenbachiellaceae bacterium | reverse complement strand
TATCCACACCAACAAATACATTGTCTTTTCGCAAGGAACGTTGGTGAATTGCTCTTGCAACCAATTCTTTCCCTGTACCATTTTCACCAAGAATCAAAACATTAGCATCGGTTGTGGCAACTTTATCTATCACCCTAAACACATCCTTTATGGCTTCACTTTCACCGATGATATCCTTAAACGGCTGATTTAAGTCTTGTTCAAGTTGTTTTTTAGCAGTCTTTAAAGTGTCAACTTCCTGGTAAGATTTTTTCAATTTAGAAGCCGTAGATAAAGTGGCAATGAGTTTCTCATTCTGCCATGGTTTGAGCACAAAGTCTGTTGCCCCTTCTTTAAGGGCCTTTACGGCCATTTCTACATCTCCAAAGGCAGTGATGAGTATGACAACTGCTTTTGGGTCTCGCTCCAAAATTTGTTGCAACCAATAAAAACCTTCTTTACCACTGGTAATGTCCTTACTGAAATTCATATCCAATAAGATTACATCGTAAGAACCATTGTTCATCAGGAAGGGTATCTTCCTTGGGTCTTTTTCTATAATGACATTTTGGGCATACTTTTTAAGTAGCATCTTTGCGGCGAAGAGCACATCTTCGTCATCATCGATTATTAATATGTTTCCTAATTCTTTTTCCACGAAATCTATTTTTATTACTAGGGTATCAGATATGATGCCAACTCCCAAAAGTCTTCATTAGAGAATGATAAAGCATAAATGGACTATTTTGTTGTATTGATGTGAACAAAATCGAACCATAGAGTGTATCATATTCGAACACAATTTAGCGGAAAAGAATTACTTTAGGCATACTAAAGTAGATTAATAAAGAAAATGAAAAGGCTCTTAAAAACTTAAATCTTAGATGTTGATTTTTTTCACTATGTTTTCTTCTTCAGAGCTGACTTTGACTACATAGATTTTGGTTTCCCGATCAGAAAAATCGTATTCCTTTTCGTTTCCTTCTTCCTGCAATATTTTGTCTGTTTTAATGAGATTGCCTATTACATCGTAGATTTTGATGTCGATATTATGTTGAGGTTTGTTGGTAAACTTGAGAATGAACTTCCCTTTTTTCCCATGCAACAGCTGATAATCAAGGCGATTGTTCAAAATTCCCTTTTCATAGCTAATATTTCTTTCTACTCCGAAAGGCATTTCAATGTTGGTAGATGACTTTTCCGTTAAGCTGTCGCTTGGAGTGTTCCCCACATTGAAAGAGAATGTTAAAAGAAATAGTACAGTATAAAATGACATTTGTAATAAATAATTAGAAAATACGTTTATCCAAAATCTTGCCAAAAACTGATTTAGGGAATAAAATATTTCTTTTTATTCTAAATGAGCACTTTGATCAAAAGGTTGCTTGCAACTTTTGAGAAATTTTCTACACTAATTCTTTGGTTTGATAGTCTTCAACAGGGATACAACTGCAATAAAGGTTCCTGTCTCCATATGCATTGTCAACCCGCCCTACAGATGGCCAAAATTTATTTGCTCTAACAAACGGAAGAGGATAAATGGCTTTTTCTCTAGTGTATGGGTATTCCCAGTTGTCAGAGATGGCTACAGCTGAAGTATGAGGTGCGTTTTTCAATACATTGTTTAATGCATCATATTCACCTCGGGCTACTTCGTCTATTTCTTCTTTGATGCTGAGTAGCGTATCACAAAACCTATCAATTTCTTCCTTGGTCTCACTTTCTGTTGGCTCAATCATCAAGGTGCCGGCTACTGGAAAGGAAACGGTGGGTGCGTGATAGCCATAATCCATCAATCTTTTTGCAATGTCTTCAACTTCTATTCCTATTGATTTAAATTCTCTGCAATCCACTATCATTTCATGAGCGCATCTTCCGTTTTTACCCGAGTATAAGATTTTGAAATCTCCTTCTAAGCGAGCTTTGAGGTAATTGGCATTGAGGATGGCAGTTTTGGTAGCGTTGGTCAATCCCTCTGCCCCCATCATTGCTATATAAGCATACGGTATGGCTAAAATACCGGCACTGCCATAAGGCGCAGATGAAATCGCAGTAATAGCCTGATCTCCTCCTGATTTGATTACTGGATTTCCTGGTAAGAAGGGTGCTAAATGTTCTACAACACCTATTGGTCCTACACCTGGGCCACCACCACCATGCGGAATACAGAATGTTTTGTGCAAATTAAGATGGCAAACATCTGCTCCAATCATAGCAGGACTGGTCAGTCCTACTTGAGCATTCATGTTGGCACCATCCATATATACTTGACCTCCATTTTGGTGGATTATATCACATATTTCTATAATGCTTTCTTCAAATACACCATGTGTTGAAGGGTATGTTACCATCAAAGAAGAAAGATTG
>CAXBNB010000787.1:0-2348 GCA_963976505.1 uncultured Reichenbachiellaceae bacterium | reverse complement strand
ATTTCCAATCGTCAGGATATTTATGATCATGAAACCAACCGTTATCAGTTACATATAAAAATTCCTCTCCTCCCTCTTCATTAATAGTCAAGCCATGTCCTCCAGGAAACCGATTACAAAATGCATCAATCAGGTTACCCGATTGATCATAAATTATCAAATTGTTTTTGGGTTCGTCTGTTAAAAGGATGATCCTTCCTTTTGAATCAACCACCATTTCATGGCAATTGTCAACAGGAACTTTTTTAGGATCTAACTCACCCCATTTTTGATCTACCTTGTACTTATAATCCCCATGACCAACAATCGTATCGTTATCTTCTTTCATGTCTTTAATAATATTAAGACCCAAGGATGGAGTAGCCAATGCTACACCAGAAACCAGGGCAGAGTTTTTTATGAATTTTCTTCGGGTCTTCATCTACAGCGATTTAAGTAAGTATGTCTTTTACTACATGTCCGTGTACATCGGTCAACCTATACCTTCTTCCCTGATGTTTGAAAATTAGTTTTTCGTGATCTACACCAGTAAGATGTAATAATGTAGCATGAAAATCATGTACATGCACTGGGTCTTTTACAATATTATAGCTGAAATCATCAGTTTCGCCATAGGTAAAGCCAGGCTTCACACCTGCACCTGCCATCCACATCGTGAAACACCTAGGATGGTGGTCTCGACCATAATTATCAGCGGTTAATTTCCCTTGTGAATAAACAGTACGTCCAAATTCTCCTCCCCAAATCACTAAGGTATCTTCCAATAAGCCCCTTTGTTTGAGGTCTTTGACCAAAGCCGCTGATGCCTGATCCGTTTTATTGCATTGGTTTTTGATCCCAGAAGGCAAACTTCCATGCTGATCCCAACCTTGGTGGTATAACTGAACAAACTTGACATCCTTTTCCAACAACTTCCTGGCCAGCAAACAATTGGCCGCATAGGTTCCTGGATCACGGCTGTCTTCTCCATACATGTCATAGACATAGTCAGGTTCATCGGACATATCTGTAGCTTCTGGAACTGACGTTTGCATTCTGTAGGCCATTTCATACTGCGCTATCCGGGCATTGATTTCCGGATCACCATAGCTGTCAAATTGTGCCTCATTCAATTTCTTCAGGTAGTCCAACATTTGTCTTCTATCTGCTCCTTCATAATTCTCAGGATTGTTTAGATACAAAACCGGGTCTTTTCCAGACCTAAACTGCACGCCTTGATGTTCGGTAGGCAAAAAACCATTTCCCCATAACCTCGAGTATAAAGGTTGCCCTCCTGCATTTTTAGACACCAATACAATAAAGGAAGGTAGATTTTGATTATCAGAACCTAAGCCATAGCTCAACCAAGAACCAATGGATGGCCTACCTGGCAATTGATGACCCGTCTGAAAAAATGTGATCGCCGGATCATGATTAATTTGCTCGGTATGCATTGATTTGATAAAACACAAGTCATCAACTATCTCAGCCGTATGTGGCATCAATTCACTCACCCAAGCACGGCTTTCTCCATATTGCTTGAAATTGTAAATAGATGATGTCATCGGGAAGGAGGTTTGACTGGCACTCATTCCTGTAAGTCGCTGACCTTGCCTTACTGAAGCAGGCAAATCTTGGCCATGTAGGTCGTATAATTTTGGTTTGTAATCAAATGTCTCCAATTGAGATGGGCCACCACTTTGAAACAAATAGACAATTCTTTTAGCCTTTTGCGCAAAATGAGGCAAACCCGGGATTCCATTCATTCCTGTATCAAGATTGCCACTTGAAGCGAACAACTTTTCAGTTCCAAGCAATGAACCCAATGCCATAGCTCCCAACCCTAAAGATGTTTTGGTAAGGAAATCCCTACGGTCTATTTGCTTTTCTATCTTTTGGAGGTCTTTACTGTTAGACCTTAAAATATCGTGATGATGGCACATAGTTTATCTTTTTGTAATTGTTGCATCAGAATTCATAATCGCACTGGCTACTACTGCATTGGCCGCAATAAGATTCGCATCCAGTTTAACATCAAGTTCATACTCTCCACTTGCGAGCCAACCTTTTGCTTTTCCTTTATGTTCTTTGAATTCCGCGTATTGTTTTTCTTGTAATTCAAGCAAAATCTCCAATTCTCTATCGTTTGGTTTTCTGCCTGTTAGTTTCATAAAAGTCTCCGAAATTCCTTCTCGAATACTATCAAATCGAGTTATCTTTTCCCCTATAACTTTAGATGCCTCTACAAATGTAGGATCGTTGAGGAGCACAAGGGCTTGCAAAGGAGTATTGGTCTTTTGTCGCCTAACGGTACATTCACTCCTACTTGGAGAATCAAAAGTAGCCAGTGTCGGATGAGGAACAGATCT
>CAXBNB010000786.1:0-2350 GCA_963976505.1 uncultured Reichenbachiellaceae bacterium | reverse complement strand
TGAATGCTGCCTAAGCAAATCCACAATTTCTTTTCGTGCTGCGGTAAAACCACCAGAGGCTCCTCCCAAGGCTTTTCCATAAGTGCCTGTGATGATGTCCACCCTGTCGATGACATTGCGGTATTCATGTGTGCCTCGTCCATTGGCACCAATAAAACCTGTCGAATGGCATTCGTCGATCATTACCAGCGCTTCATATTTGTCGGCTAGGTCGCAGATTTTGTCTAGCTGAGCGATGGTGCCATCCATCGAAAACGAACCATCGGTTACAATCAGCTTGCGCCTTGCCGAACCAGCAGCCTTCAGCTGTTCTTCAAGGTCATCTATGTTGTTGTGCTTGTATCGGAACCTTTGCGCCTTGCAAAGCCTGATGCCATCAATGATGGAAGCATGGTTGAGTTCGTCTGAAATGATGGCATCTTCAGATGACAGCAACGGCTCAAACAGACCGCCGTTCGCATCGAAAGCAGCGGCATACAAGATGCAATCCTCCATACCTAAAAAATCGGCCGTTTTTTGCTCCAATTGCTTGTGAATGTCTTGTGTGCCGCAAATAAACCGTACGGACGAAAGCCCAAAACCATGGGTTTTTATCGCTTCAATACCGGCTTCTAATACTTCCGGATGTGCGGAAAGTCCCAGGTAATTGTTGGCGCAAAAATTCAAAACTTCTTTGTGTTCTGTGGTGCTTATTTGTGCTCCTTGCTTGGAAGTAATGATCCTTTCATTCTTATACAAGCCGTTTGATTTTATCTGATCCAGACTGTCTTGTAGTTCGTTTTTTAGTTTTCCGTACATGTTCGTTTTTTCTTTTTGGGTAGAAATGGATTTTTAATTTACACAGTAACCAACTGGTTTTGGTATTTTAATTCCAATTGGTTGATCATGGTGTCAACCATGGAGTGTAGGTTGTATTCCGGTTTCCAACCCCAGCTTTTTCTTGCCATAGAATCATCAATGCTCATTGGCCAACTTTCTGCTATTTCCTGTCTGAAATCCGGTTTGTATGTTATTTGAAAATTTGGAAATATCCGTTGTATTGATTTAGCAATTTGATCAGGTGAAAAGCTCATCCCTGCAAGGTTGTATGACGTTCGGATCGTTATCTTTTCTGAAGGCGCATCCATCAATTCTATGGTGGCTCTGATCGCATCATCCATATAGATCATGGGCAGCATCGTGGATGATTTGAGAAAGCATTCGAAGTTTTCATTTTTTACTGCTTTGTGAAATATGTCCACTGCATAGTCGGTGGTGCCTCCTCCGGGTAATGATTGGTAACCGATAATGCCGGGATACCTCAACGATCGGATGTCAAGCCCGTATTTTTGATGGTAGTATTGTGCCCAATTTTCACCTGCTACTTTGCTGATGCCATATACTGTGGCAGGAGCTAAAGGAGAAGATTGTGGCGTGTCAACCCTGGGAGCATTGTGACCAAATACCGCTATTGAACTTGGAAAGAATACTTTGCTTACCTGATGCAATCTCGAAACTTCCAGCACATTGAAGAAGGTTTTCATGTTAATGTCCCAAGTGTCCAAAGGGAATTTTTCGCCGGAGGCAGAAAGAATAGCAGCCAAGTGATAGATTTGATCCACTTTGTATTTTTTGACCAGCTTCTTAAGGCTGTCAAAGTCTGTCGCATCAAGTACCTCAAAGTTGCCTCTAAAATCAGGGTTGGGACGTAAGTCCGAAGCGAATACATTTTCAGCACCGTACTTTGTCTGTAGTTGGGCAGTGAGAACCGAACCGAGTTGGCCACTAGCCCCGATTACCAATATTGTCTCCATATTATTATGATATATAAAGTCGAATTATGATGTCAGGGCAAACGCATTTAAAAATTCTTGCTATCCCCTGATTCATTCAGGGGTCTCTTAGAGTTGTCTGTGACCTTAAAAGATACCGCAACTGGTGCGGTAAGGAGTTTTTTTTAAATGCGTTTGTCCTGATTATGATGTAATGCTAGTGTTTATATTTTTATATATGAATATGTGCAGTAATAATAGCTGTGAATATTAAATTACAAAGTAATAGTTTCTGTTGATGTAATTTTAAATGAATATAAGGAGTAATTTTTATGGACAATCTTGACGAACTGGACAAAACGATACTTAGGATTTTGCAAAAAGATTCTAAAAAGACAGCCAAAGAAATAGCCATCACATTGAACCTGACCATATCGCCAGTTTATGAGCGGATCAGGAGGCTTGAAAATCAAGGCTTCATCAAAAAATATGTAGCCATTTTGGATAAAAAGCTGATCAATAGGTCAGTCACTTGCCTTTGTCAGGTGTCGATGCGTTATCACACAGAGGCTTTTATTGAAAAATTTGAACAGCAAATA
>CAXBNB010000785.1:0-2362 GCA_963976505.1 uncultured Reichenbachiellaceae bacterium | reverse complement strand
GTCAACAGAAATGACATCCTTCATAAAATTGTAATTCAGGTACAAGGCAATATTTTGGGTATTGTCTCCTTTGGAAAAATGGAACTGTCCGGCTGTAGTCAACGCACTGGTATTGTTCACTTTTCCATCACTTAAAGATGGCACAGGCAAGGAATTTGGTCCCATATAGCCTGGTGAATAAATTTGATACTCGCTCCAGTGCGATATCCCATCCCAACCTACCAGATCGCTCCACCATTGTTCATTGATTCCAACATTTTGGGCAGAAAGGTTATATGAACACAAAACCACTGCTACCAAGAAAAATTTATGCATGGTGACTTTAAGTCTAGGAAAAAAATAAAGGAGAGGTTGATTTTTATTCTGAGATTATGCGTACATGAGCCTACCCTTTGGCTCAGGAATTTTTCTTTTTTTAATTTTGGCTGTTTCGATCCATTCATCAATAATCGTTTCGGTATTTGACAGAGCTTCTTGATATGTATCACCATCTGCCATGCAACCAGCCAGCTCAGGCACCTCTGCAATATAAGTTTCATCAGTGTTGCTCCAATATATTATAATCTCATATTTATGGCTATTTTTCATCGTCCTGACTGTTTAACTGATACTTTATAATAATATTTCTAACTTGCTTTACTTGATATGGTTTTGACATTCCTGATTTCGACTGTATGTTTATTATCTCTTCAATGCCCTCTTTCACCAAAATATGGTGACTTCCTTTAACCCGTTCGTCAAATCCAAAATTAATTAATAGTTTCCTTAACTCATCAAAACTTATATTTCTATCCGAGCCCCCTTGCAATATTTTAAATAATAATTTTTCATGTTTACACATAATGTAACATTCCTAAATTATTCGAGTTTCAGTTTTCATCAGGCATCAATCAGAAGCTATAAGTTCCATAATAATTTTTGTCATGCCCGGTTCGGCTTTCATCGCCGCTGCAATTATCTTTTCGATTTGTATTTTTTCTATTTTTCCCGGCACACCATAATCAGTCATTACGGAAATGGCAAATACAGGCATTTCCATCTGTCGGGCAACCAACACTTCGGGCACAGTAGACATACCAACAGCATCAGCTCCTATGATTCTGAGGTATTTGTATTCGGCAGGAGTCTCTAGGTTAGGTCCTGATACGGCAACATAAACACCTTCATGCGCAGGGATTGAATTTTCTTTAGCTATAGAAAGCGCTTTTTTTATTAAAGTCCGGTCGTAAGGCTCGCTCATATCAGGAAAGCGGTCTCCCAATTCATCGAAGTTTTTACCCACCAGCGGATTTTCCGGCAACAAATTGATATGATCGTTTAAGATCATCAAATCACTCAGTTCATAATCAGGGTTGAGCGTGCCTGCGGCGTTGGACACAAACAGTTTTTTGATGCCAAGCAATTTCATTACACGTACTGGAAAGGTAACTTCCTTCATAGAATACCCTTCATAATAATGAAACCGTCCTTTCATCGTAACCACCGGCTTACCAGCCAAATGACCAAATATTAATTTGCCTGAATGAAATTCCACTGTTGATAATGGGAAGTGAGGAATGTCCTTGTAATCAATTTCATGAGTAATGTCAATTTCATCTACCAACCCTCCTAATCCGGTACCCAAAATCACCCCATAATCTGGTTGCAGATTGGTCTTGCTTTTTATAAAGTCAACAGCTTCTTGTATTTTCTCTAGCATTTATATTTCTCTTACGTACTGATTTACATGACTAGAAATGTCATTTTTTACTTCTTCCCAATTGCAGCTTTTCAACATTAAAAGTTCCGGTTCCACATCTGCATCGGCAAAGTAAGTAAGACTTTTTAAAATCAAAAGCTCGTTATGATTTGGATATTTAATATTGTGAAATGCAATCAATTGTTTTAGACTATACTCTTTTAATAAAAAGAATATATCAATAAAATCCTTTTTTGACCCTCGATTTTTTAAAGCATTCAATTTCATAGCTGCTATATCCATTTTACCAGCCAACCTAATTCCATCGATAGTTGATGTTTTTTCTAAATTCTTATACTGGTGTGAAATAATATCAACTTTAACTCCCGATATTTCTGTAAGGATCGTATTTGGATACTGGTTAATTAACAATGCATGGTATTCATGTTCAAGTGCTTCTGAAATGGCTGTCACATCAAAGGCTGCAGTACAAAAAAAATCCAAGTCTATTGACTTTCTATGACCAACTTGAAGTGCCAACGCAGTGCCTCCTGCCAAATAAAAATTAGAAAATACTGGATTAGAACTGAAGTCCTTCAATAGTTCCAATGTGCCTCTTTCGATTGTATTTGTGTATAACATCTAAAGTCTCCAATAGGAATAGAAAATATGATACTTAAGAAA
>CAXBNB010000784.1:0-2364 GCA_963976505.1 uncultured Reichenbachiellaceae bacterium | reverse complement strand
ATTTGGATGTGAAATATAAGCCTCCATGTCTGATTTCAAGTTTCCTTTTTCAATGGTATCAGCTACACCAAAAAGTAATCCCGCACCGATACCAGTAATCAAATAAAAGGTAACAAACCGCTTCGGTCCCCATACCCGCTCCAGCATTGGGCCAAAAACTATGACAGCCAGCATATTGCTAAAAAGGTGTCCAAATCCGGCATGAAGCCACATATAAGTCACGTATTGGAAAATATAAAAACTATCAGAAAAGATATAGTGTACTCCGAAAATAGCGGAGAGGTCAAAATTCAATATTGATCCTAAAGCCAACAACGCAATGTTGATGATTAGGATTTTTTTCACCATGGGTGTAAGGTTAAACATATTTATCTTTTAAAAAATTCAGCAATTTTATCAAGCCCCAATATAACAAAGGTTGGTGTTCCGTCGGCAGTATAATTTGGTTGGGCGCAAGCAAATAACCTGTCTATCAATATGCCCAACTCTATACTGTCATTTTTTATTATTGTTTTCCCTGCTGTCCTCTTGGCCATAGCACGAGACATATTTTCTTTTTTCTCTAACGATAATTTTTCGGTATTGATTTTAAATTGTTCGATTAGTCCTTCAAACAATTCTTTTTCGCCCGAAGAAGGCAAATCGGTAGGAACGCCATTGATGACAATTGTGTTTTTTCCGAAGTTTTCGAATTCAAAACCAAGGGCTTCAATTTCTTCTTTCAGTTCCATTACCAAGGTGTAATCGACGGGGTTCAATTCAACACTCTGAGGAAACAAACACCTTTGTGAGCTGCCTGATTTTTTGTTGTAGATATACCCGTTGTATTTTTCGAACAGAATCCTTTCGTATGCCAACTTTGCATCTACTACGATCATGCCTGATTTCACCTGTCTAACGATGTATTGACCATGGATGAGTGTAGGAGAGTTGTTTCCATCGAGGAGTTCGGATTTTTCGGGTGAATCTTCCTGGTTTACTTTGCTCTCAAAGGTCAATTGGTTTTTTGTTGCAAAAGAAGTCTCCTTTTGAACCTCATCAAGGTCGGGAATGGATTCGTTTATGGCACTTTCATACAACTGTTCCCATTGTACGGAATGACTCCTTTTATTGTCCACGGATTTGAAACTTCCGTAATTTTTATCTTGTTTGAACGGGCGGTCAAAATTCATCTTCGAAATAGCCAGACTTTCGAAGTTTACATCTGTATTGAAATCCAAAGAAGGAGAGACATTGTGCATGCCTAATGCTTGCTTCACTGCTGATTTTACAATCCCATACACACTTCTTTCATCATCGAATTTCACTTCTGTTTTGGTGGGGTGCACGTTGATATCTACGTGTATAGGGTCAGTCTCTATGAATAGAACGTAAAATGGAAAGTGACCTTCTTTGAACAATCCTTCATACGCCCCTGTCACGGCATGATTCAGGTAATTGTTTTTTATGAATCGTCCATTGATAAAGAAAAATTGTTCTCCTCGTGTTTTTTTAGCGTTTTCAGGTTTGCCTACATAACCCTGTATGCGAATCCAGTCCGTTTCTTCCTGGCAAGCAATCAGCTGTTGTCCGTAGTTTTTACCGAAAAGTGATACAATTCTCTGGCTGAGTTTGCCCTGTGGCAGGTTGTATATTTCCTCGCCATTGTGGTGCAACGTAAACCCGATTTCCGGTTGGGCAAGTGAAGCCCTTTGAAATTCATCAATGATATGACGCATTTCTACCGGAGTGCTTTTTAGGAAGTTTCTTCTGGCAGGTACATTGTAAAATAAATTTTTAACAGAAATGGAAGTGCCCTGGTTGGCTGAAATTGGTTCTTGAGTTTTGAGCTCGGAAGCTTCAATGTGAATGAAAGTCCCCAGTTCTTTATCTGCTGATTTTGATTTGAGTTCAACCCTAGCAACGGCTGCTACTGATGCCAATGCTTCTCCACGGAACCCCATGGTTTTGATTCGAAACAAATCTTCTGAAGTTTTTATTTTAGAGGTAGCATGACGCTCAAAACACATGCGTGCGTCTGTTTCTGACATGCCTTTTCCGTCATCTACAACTTGTATCAGGGCTTTACCTGCATCTTTTACGATCAACGCGATATGCTGACTTTCGGCATCAATGCTGTTTTCCAACAATTCCTTGGCAACAGACGCTGGTCGTTGTACCACTTCACCAGCCGCTATTTGGTTGGCAATGGAGTCCGGTAAAAGTTTGATTATGTCTGACATTAACTTTTACGCCCTTTGTTTTTCAATCTCCAATAAAAGTATAAGGGTGACAACAAAAGGTAAGCATAGAAAAACTGATTGCCAAAAAACAACCAACCAACAAATGTGCCCATGAGTGCTATGGCAATTATCAATTGTAAAG
>CAXBNB010000783.1:0-2373 GCA_963976505.1 uncultured Reichenbachiellaceae bacterium | reverse complement strand
ACTAAGCCAGATTTTATTGGATTCATCGATGAAATAAATCTACTTGGCGATGGCGCATTTTCTCCATTAAAGCCGCCCTATTTATTGAAATTCACAGGTAATTTGGATGCCAAGTCCAGTGGTAAGTATTTTATAAAGCTTAACAAAGAAGGATCAGGACAAGTCTATTTGGATGGTAAATCGATCATTTCAAATACAGAAAAGGATAACGAAATCGTACTTGATATAGACCCTGGCTCTCACCCATTTATCGTTTATTACATCCCTATTGGAAAGAACGACACTTTGTCATTTAGTTGGATAGCTCCTGGTGAAGAGTACTATTCTTTGGTGCAATAGAAAAAACAGTAAAAAGGAAATTCGTGTTAACAAAAAAGCCTTGTCCGTTTACCGAACAAGGCTTTTTCTATATCTTTTGGCTCAATTACTTAAGCTTTCCTATTACAGCTTTAAAAGCTTCTGGGTGATTCATGGCTAGGTCAGCTAACACTTTCCTGTTCAAGTCGATTTTCGCAACTTTCAATTTACCCATGAACTGAGAATATGACAAACCATGTTCTCTTGCTCCAGCGTTGATTCTTTGAATCCACAACTTTCTGAATTCTCTCTTTTTTGCTTTTCTATCCCTGTAGGCATATCCAAGTCCTTTTTCAACGGCATTTTTAGATACCGTCCATACATTTTTTCTTCTCCCAAAATAGCCTTTGGCCATTTTCATGACCTTTTTTCTCCTGGCCCGGGATGCTACTGTGTTTACACTTCTTGGCATTTCTATTAAATTTTTTGATCATTGGCGGCCTTTTGGCACTTATTACCAATCACCTGGTGAATAAATAAACCTTCCGATCTAACCGGAAATTTTTAATCAGATGTTAAGCATTGCTTTAACGTTCTTCTCATCAGACTTGTGTACCAAGCCCATGGCAGTAAGATTACGTTTTTGCTTGGTTTCTTTCTTGGTCAGGATGTGGCTTTTGAAAGCGTGCTTTCTTTTGATTTTGCCAGTACCTGTCAATTTGAACCTTTTCTTAGCTCCTGATTTAGTCTTAACTTTAGGCATTTTAAATATATAAATTAAACAAATTATTTCTTTTTGAGCACTTTAGGAGACAACATCAAAAACATTCGTTTTCCTTCCAATTTAGGGAGTTGCTCTACCTTCGCATATTCCTCCAGTGCTTGAGCGAATTTCAATAACAATATTTCACCTCTTTCTTTAAAGACAATTGTTCTACCCACAAAATGAACATAAGCTTTAACTTTTGCTCCTTCTTCGAGAAAGTTCATGGCATGCTTCAGCTTGAAATTGAAATCATGGTCATCCGTGTTAGGACCAAATCTGATTTCTTTCAAGACAGACTTATGCGCCTTCGCCTTGATTTCTTTCTGCTTCTTCTTTTGCTCGTACTTAAACTTTGAATAGTCGGTGATTTTACAAACAGGAGGTTCAGCATTAGGTGAAATTTCCACTAAATCTAAACCTAGTTCTTCGGCCATCTGTATTGCTGTCCTGACAGAGTAAACATCAACCTTAACATTTTCACCCACAACTCTTACTTCTCTAGCGGTGATCTTATCATTTACTTTGTAGGGTTCCTCGACACGTCCTCTGGGTCCCCGTCTTTGAAATCTTTGTTTAGCGATTGTTATTGGTGTTTAGTGTTAAAAATTTTCAGGTGCAAATATCACCATTATTTCTTTAAATGCAATAAATAGATATTGAATAAAGAATAAAATTGGAGTAATGAAAATATGGTTTTTTTTCTAAAAGGAAGTCCCTTAAAGATAATACTTCAAAAAGGCATTAGTTATTCGTCTATTTCTTCAAATAGACTAGTTCAGCAATCTCTGAAACCTGTGCATCTGTGAAGTGATTGAGGTAAGATGAGCTCTCCTGATCCGATCTGAATTGTTCTTTTTCCTCAAAATGGGAAACTTTTTTATTTTTCAATAATTGAGATAATCCAATGGAGAGTTTATTGTCGGTGAAAATTTTCATACTTGCTGTATTTAAACATTTATCATTATTAGCTAAGACCGTTAATGATAAACCTACCCCCAATTTTGATCCGAGAAAATTAAAAAAAACTGACAAACGTAATTGTTTTGCTTTTACACTTGTCAGTTTTTTCTGTACTACTTAATTACCACATAACTTGACGACACAGCCGAAACCTGAAATACCCCTAGAGCTCCCCCACTTATATTAGTCCTTGGATTTGCGGGAAGAGGACTAAACACCCCTCCATCGGAAAATATCAGATTGGCAACATCACTCCAGTAGATAAACTCCGTTTGTGTAAGACTATACATCTCCATTGAAACAGAATCACCAACAGAGTGGTATTCTGGCAATTCTAAACCTTCAATTGC
>CAXBNB010000782.1:0-2376 GCA_963976505.1 uncultured Reichenbachiellaceae bacterium | reverse complement strand
ACCGTAGCGTAAGTCTGTGTTGCATCTTCGACTTTCACGTTTTCTTTCGCCTCAATCGACTGATGCAAACCGTCAGAGTAGCGACGACCTTCCATCACCCTACCAGTTTGTTCATCAACTATTTTCACTTTGTCATCTACGACTATGTACTCTACATCTTTCTCAAATAGAGTGTATGCTTTAAGCAGTTGATTTACAGAATGGATTCTTTGCGCCTTTATGGAATAGTCTTTTATGACTTCTTCCTTTTTTGTAAGCATTTCAGTCTCTGAAAGAGAAGTATCCTCTTCCAGTTTAGAAATTTCAATACCTATGTCAGGCATGATAAAGAAGGAAGAGTCTTCTCCCTCTCCAGTAATCAAGTCTATACCCTTTTCTGTGAGCTCTATACTATTGTGTTTTTCATCAATAGTAAAATAAAGTGGCTCGTCTGCCTCGGGCATGTTCTTCTGATTGTCCTGAAGGTAGAAATTCTCTGTTTTTAGGAGAATTTGTCTCATGCCCGTCTCACTTAGGAATTTGATCGTCGGTTTGTACTTTGGAAGTCCACGGTGTGCTCTAAACAAAGGCAATCCCCCGTCATTTTCATTTCCTTCCTTAATGAGTTTTTTAGCTTCATTCAGGTATTGGGAAACCAGTTTCTTTTGAGCCTCTACCAATTTACTGATTCGAGGTTTCAATTCGTAAAATTCATGCTCGTCCCCTTTTGGAATAGGTCCCGATATGATCAGTGGCGTTCTGGCATCATCTACTAAAACCGAATCGACCTCATCTACCATGGCAAAGTGATGTTTCTTTTGCACAAGTTCTTCGGGATCACGAGACATGTTGTCTCTTAGGTAATCAAACCCAAATTCATTGTTGGTACCATAGATGATGTCACACTTATACGCTTTTCTTCTTTCGGGCGAGTTGGGCTGGAAATTATCAATACATGCTACAGTCAATCCATGGAATTGGAATATTGGTGCATTCCACTCCGAATCCCTTTTGGCTAGGTAATCATTTACTGTTACGACATGCACTCCCCTGCCTGCCAAAGCATTGAGGTAAGCAGGCAATGTAGCAACTAGGGTTTTTCCCTCACCTGTTGCCATTTCTGCTATTTTTCCCTGATGCAATACTGCTCCTCCAATGAGCTGAACGTCATAGTGGATCATATTCCACTCCACCTCCGTGCCGTGTGCCATCCATTTGTTATGCCAAATGGCAGTCTCACCTTGGATTTCAATATGAGGTTTGTTGGCAGCCAACTGCTTATCTTCCATTGTGGCAGCAACAGTCAGTTTTTTATTTTCAGTAAACCTTCTTGCGGTCTCCTTTACTACAGCAAAGGCCCTCGGCAATATTTTCAATAAAATTACTTCTAGTTCCTCATCCCTTTTCTCCTCCAGTTTATCTATCTCTCCAAAAGCCTCTTCCTTTTCGGTAATATCCAGATCCGGATTTTCATCCACTCTTTTATGAAGTGCTGCGATTTTATCATCTATTGACTTTAGCCCTTCATTGATTTCACTTTTAAGCTCAGCTGTTTTGTCTCTCAGTTGATCATCTGAGATCGAACTCAATTTTGTGTATTCGGTATTTACCAATTCTACAAAAGGAACCAGCTCTTTTAAATCTTTGTCTGCCTTGGTTCCAAAAACCTTCGCAATACCTTTAGCAATCGAATTAAACATATATATTGATTCTACTAATTTTCAAATTATTTGGGTAATTGACCTTACAACATTCGAACCAACCAAATGAATGGGACAAATTGTCATGAAGGACTTAATCGGGTGTAAAGGTAGTAGCTTTTTTAGTTTTGAAAAGCAAATGGAAAGGTACGTTGGCAATTTCTACTGGTGCTCAATTCACTTTTTCGTCAAAGTAAATGAACACACAAGAAATCTCCCTGATTTAGAGAATGTATAAAGCATAAAAAAGTCCGAAATAAAACCCTTTTTCTTGTATCTGTTAATTTAATAAAATTGACATTTTAAATAATTGGGGGCTTACAGGCATTCGTTTGTCACATACACCAATGCGATCTTTGTTTTCAAAAAAACCAACTTCTATCGAGCAAGCTACGTTCAACTTTTTTAATTAATTATAGCAGATATATAAAGCATACTTAGCCTACCACACCACCTTTCCAAAATGAATAAATTTTTTCCGCTTTTCTTAGTTTTAGCCTTGAGCTATACTATTGCAATTGGCCAGGGTCAAGTGACCATAAGTGGCTACATCAAAGACTCCTCCAATGGTGAGGATCTGATTGGTGCTACCATTTATGTGAAAGAACTTGAATCTGGAGCTGTCACAAATGTTTATGGATTTTATTCCTTTTCACTTAGTCCAGGAACTTATGAAGTTGAATACAGATACATTGGC
>CAXBNB010000781.1:0-2380 GCA_963976505.1 uncultured Reichenbachiellaceae bacterium | reverse complement strand
GCCTTCCGTATCCGTCATGCCTGAGAAGTCAGGCATCTCATAAAGCAGACCTGCAAGGTTTATGTTAGAAACTCAGTTGTTAACTACATTTTTCCTGTACTATTTGAAATGAAACCTGGCAGGTCTAAGACAACCAAACCATCGAATCATTTCATTGCACAATATGCCTATCTTTGAAATAAGAATTATTCTGAGAATTTAGGTGTTTAATTCTCAAGGGTAGCAGACATGATTTTTAATGGATAAAACAAAGGTTTGGTGGATTGCAATAGTCGTTGGCTGTGTCATGATATGCCCATTTTTTCAGCTCTATGCTCAGGAAACCAACCTGCATTGCAAATGGATCAATACCAAATCCAATGTCCTCATACTAGATTCTTTACTTGTATCACCGGAGAGCATTGTATTTCAACAGGAGCATGTAGTCTATACATTTGATGTAAATACTTCAGCTTTACAACTGACGTCAGAGGATTTACCCGATTCTTTGTTTGTCTGCTATAGGACTTACCCTGATTATTTCTCAAAAGTATATCAACACCGTACTTATGCAGAATATGATTCTCTGGCTCCATTCAAACAGGCAAAAAGCAATGAAAAAACTTACACCCAAAGAGAAGAACTCTTTTCTACCGAAGGGATCTATAAATCCGGGAGTCTGAGTCGTGGCGTTTCGTTTGGCAATTCCAGAAGTCTGGGTGTCACCTCTTCCCTTAATTTCCAAATGGAAGGGAAACTCACCGACAACCTCAACATCAGGGCTAATATTACAGACCAAAACATCCCTTTTCAACCAGAAGGCAACACCCAGCAGCTGCGAGAATTTGACAATGTGTCCATCGAGGTGTACAACGAAAACCTGTCATTAAGAGCAGGTGATATTGTATTGAAAAATGAGGCTGATTCCTACTTTCTGAGATACTATAAAAACGTACAAGGTGGACAAGTCAACCTCAATTATGTAGTAGGAAAAAGTGGTACAGCCACATCTTCCGTGACAGTTTCGGCTGCCAAAGGGCAATTTGCTGACATCACCATCACTGTACAAGAAGGTGTACAAGGCCCCTATAAACTACGTGGGCCAAATGGAGAGCAGTTTGTGATAGTGCTTGCCAACTCTGAAAGCATCTATCTGGATGGTCAGCTTCTCGAACGGGGCTACAATCAAGATTATGTGATCGACTACAACCTTGGTGAAATTACTTTCAATCCGTCGGTATTGATCACCCGGTTCTCTAGAATCCGAGCCAATTATGAATATTCCGATCAAAATTACAGTCGATCCATCATCAGTACCAATCATAGCATCCAGTTTGGGAAAACAGCTTTCACTTTCAATCATTACCAAGAAAAAGACAGCAAAAACAATCCTTTGTCATTTGAGCTGACTGATGAGGATAAACTTGCCATGAGTCTTGCTGGAGAAGAAAACCTTCCCATAGAAATAGCAGGTGAAACTTTGGCTGATTTCAATGAGAATACCATTCTGTACAAAAAATCAGATACCGTAAACCTTGATGGCATCATGCAGTCTGCTTTTGTGTTTTCAAGAGATTCCAGCCAACTACTGTATCGTGTGACATTCTCCAATGTAGGTTTTGGAAAAGGCGACTACAACCTCCTTTCCAATACTGTGAATGGCCGTGTTTTTGAGTGGGTATCTCCAATGAACGGTGAATCTCAAGGCAACTATGCAGCTGTATTGTTTGTGCCTGCTCCCAACAAGAAACAAATGACAACAATTGGGGCGGAAATTGCTCTTTCACCTTATAGCAGAGTGTATTCAGAGCTGGCCATTTCCAATCATGACCTTAATTTATTTTCTGATATAGGAAGAGCCGATGATTCCGGAATGGCCCTTAAATCAGGTTTTGAAATCAATAAAAAACCATTAAACTTTTTAAATGACTATAAATTATCTTCTTCTATAGATTTTGAATATGACGGTAAAAACTTCAATGCCATTGATCGGTTTCGCTACATTGAATACGATCGGGATTGGAGTTTTGATCCCAATGAGGAAAGCACCAATTCGGCGGACATCATATTCAACTTTAGTTCCACAATAGAAAAGAATAGAGAGAATATGCTGGCATACAGGATTTCCAGAAGAAGCAGAGGAGATTACATAAATGGCTTGCAACAACAGCTCACTTTGAACAAAAGTCTAAACCATTTGAAGATATCATCAGGAGGATCCCTATTGAACAATAAAAAATTACTCAATCAATCAAACTGGAAAAAGGCACATGGAGAAATCGCTCTGGACAAGTATATTGTTGTTCCGGGGTATCGTTATGAACTGGATCAAAATGAGCTAAAGAGGACCGAGAAGGATTCGATCATCAGTTCTGCCATGAACTATACATCTCATCAAATG
>CAXBNB010000780.1:0-2380 GCA_963976505.1 uncultured Reichenbachiellaceae bacterium | reverse complement strand
TGCGTATCCTGTACAGTTGCAAGCCATGCTTGGTGAGGGTTATGAAGTGAGGAATTTTGGTGTCAATGGAACGACCCTTCTGAAAAATGGAGACCATCCATATTGGAATACCAATCAATATAAGAGTGCCCTGAGTTACGATGCGGACATTGTATTTATCAAACTAGGCACCAATGACAGTAAGCAACAAAACAGGGTTCACCTGACCGATTTTGAGGAAGACTATCAGTCTTTGATTAGTTCATTTCAAGAGGTAAATGAAAAGGTCAGAATTGTTTTGTTATTGCCTGTTCCTTCGTTTTTGGAAGACACTACAAGTATTTGGGACCCTGTAATCAAAGGTAAAATTACGCCTCTTACTCAAAAGGTGGCTTATAATGCTGGTGTCGAGGTGATTGACTTGTACCAACTTTTTGTAGACCAACCGGGATTATTTCCTGATAAAATACACCCCTCGTCAAATGGTGCGACAGTGATTGCAAAGCGGGTGTATGAGGCCGTTGTTCAAAAAGAAGAAACAGATTTTGATATTCAAGCAAAGCTTGGATTGACCGAAATCAAGGAAGGTATTTTTCATGGTTTTGAGCAGATGGATTTCGAATATAAAGGTGTGGCGTGTAAAATTGTCAAGCCAAAACGAACTGCTTTCGGAAAACCTTGGATTTGGCGAGCTCGGTTTTGGGGACACGAACCCCAAACGGATATTGCCTTACTGGAAAGGGGCTTTCATGTCGTCTTTTGTGATGTATCCAACCTATTCGGTGCACCAGAGGCCATCACACGATGGAATAACTTTTATGCTCTGATGCGCCAAGGAGGACTTTCTGAAAAGGTAGCCCTTGAAGGAATGAGCCGAGGTGGTTTGATTATTTACAATTGGGCTGTAGAAAATCCGGAAAAAGTAGCTTGTATTTATGCAGATGCTCCAGTGTTGGATGGGAAAAGCTGGCCTGGAGGATTTTGGAAAGGAAAAGGCAGCAAAGGCGATTGGGAACGGTTCATGAAAATTTACGGACTGGAATCTCAGGAATCTATCGATACTTTCTCAGGAAATCCAATACACAAAACGGAAGCTATTGCCAAAGCTGGATTTCCTATGATGCATGTTTGTGGTGAAGCCGACAGGGTAGTACCCGTAGATGAAAATAGCAGGATTTTTGAACAGAAGATCAAAGAATTGGGAGGTGAAATCAATGTGATTTACAAAGCAGGCGTTGACCACCATCCACATAGCTTGAAAAACCCATCCTCTATCGTAGATTTTATTTTGAGGGCAACAGATCATAAAATCAATTTTGCAACCATCGCAGCTCCGGGCGCTGAGTACAGATCCGCAGCAGGTTGGAAAGAAGGAAAAGACTGGTGGGCACAGATGGAAGATATCGACTCTTTGTGCAGGAACTCAGGCAAAATAGACTTGCTGCTCATTGGCAATTCGATAACCCAAGGGTGGGGAGGAAGCCGTACTTTGACCACCTACAAACCAGGGCAAGAAGCAGCCGAAATGTATTTCAAAAGGTTGAAATGGATTGGTGCAGGTATTTCCGGAGATAGGACACAGCATGTGGCCTGGAGACTCCAAAACGGCCACTATGAAGCATGTAAGGCAAAATTTGTTGTGTTGGCAAACGGAGTAAACAATTTTGGAGACAATACTGCAGAAGAAATAGCCAACGGAATAGAATTGGATCTTGCTCTTGTTGACGATAAGTTTCCAAAATCAACCATTTTGTTTTTCGGCCCTCTGCCGACGGGATTGGATAAGGATTCCAATCAAAGAAAAAAATACAATGAAGTACATCAACTGATTGCTGGTTTGGGTAAAAGCAAAAAAATCAATTACAGCAATGTGATTGACATGTTTTCAAATGAAGATGGGTCTTTGAATCTGGATTATTACAGCAATGATGGCGTACATTTAATAACGGAAGGGTATAAAGTTTGGGCTAAGTATATTAGGGATCAGATTGAAAAACATTAACGAGATATGCATAAAAATAAACTGTTGACTGCTTTACTTATAAGTTTGGTTGTGGTTGGTTGTCAGCCAACTGCCAACAATGACACCAAAGAAGATAAGTCGCCTTTAAAGCTCAACACTATTCAGGTCATTGGAAGCCACAACAGCTACAAAAGACCAATAGAGCCAGCATTGCTTAAGCTTTTACAACAAGAAACATCACAAACGTTTCAGAGTTTGGAATACGGGCATATTCCGTTAGCCGATCAGCTAGAAAATCATGGACTCAGAAATTTAGAAATTGACATACTTTATGACCCCAAGGGTGGTCAGTTTGCCAAGCCGTATGGATTGGAGTTATTGAAGCAACAGAATATAGAGGCACAACCTTACGATCTGGATGGTGTGATGAATGACCCA
>CAXBNB010000779.1:0-2381 GCA_963976505.1 uncultured Reichenbachiellaceae bacterium | reverse complement strand
GCATACACCAGGCATTTTGAACATCTTCTTCTATTAAGTTGAAATCCCAAGCAAACCCTTCTAGTTGATCTGCCATGTTGTTTTCAGCCATGTATTGTTCAACAGCTTTTTGAATTCTACTGCCCACATTTTTGATCATTGCAGTCTGTTGTTTGTCGGTGGATAGCTTACTGTCTTTAAGCACCTGGCTGTATTGGTCAAAACTCATGGGAATGATTTCTGCATTGGAAACCAGATTGAGTTGTCTCCTGCCTGTGATTGGCACTGTGGCACATTGAAATAGAAAAAATGCAGCCAGCATTATGATAAATGAGCTTATATATTTCATGAATTTGGGTGTTAATAAATTATACTTTTTTACTTTCGTTGAAATAATTAAAAAACGAATTTAGAGCAAATACGACTATTTTATTTAACCTGCCATGAAAATATTAGCAATAGGAAGAAATTATGTGGAGCACATAGAAGAATTGAATAACGAACGCCCATCTGAGCCTGTAGTCTTTACCAAACCGGAAACGGCATTGCTCAAAAACAACCAACCTTTTTATTATCCTTCTATTTCCAAAGACATACATTATGAAGTGGAAGTACTATTAAAAATTTGCAAGAATGGTAAGAACATAGAAGAAAAATTTGCCCATAAATATTATGACCAAATTGGTTTAGGTATAGACTTTACGGCACGGGATTTGCAAACCAAGGCAAAAGAAAAAGGACTACCATGGGCTTTGGCAAAAGGGTTTAATCATTCAGCACCAATTTCTGAATTTAGACCCAAATCTGATTATAAAGACCTGAATAGCTTGAATTTTAGTTTGGATATTGATGACAAAACCGTTCAAAAAGGAAATACTTCAATGGTACTGTTTAGTTTCGATTTTATTATCTCATACATATCCAAATACATCACCCTTAAAAAAGGAGATATTATATTTACAGGTACTCCGAAAGGAGTTGGACCGATTCAAATTGGAAACAAACTGGTAGGATATTTAGAAGGAGAAAAATTATTAGATTTTGAGATTAGGTAAATTCACAACAATTCTTGTATTGGCTTTAAGCCATTTTTTTGTAACAGCTCAAAGTATAGAAAAGGGATACTACATGTGCCCTGTACGACCCGGTGAAGTGAATTATCTAGCTGGAACAATGGGAGAACTGCGTTCAACCCATTTTCATACTGGAATAGACATTAAGACCAGTGGAGTCTCTGGGCTTCCTGTTTTTGCTGCTGCTGATGGGTACATTCAGCGTATAAAGGTATCTCCTAGTGGCTATGGCAATGCACTATATATGGCACATCCAAATGGTACTACCACAGTATATGCTCATTTACAGGAATTTCAAGATGCCATTGCGACTTATGTTCGTGATTATCAATACCGAAGGGAATCTTTTGGAGTGGATATTAGTGTGCCAAAAGACAAATTCACTTTTAAAAAGGGAGATGTGATCGCATTGTCTGGAAATAGTGGCTCTTCATCAGGACCACATTTGCATTTTGAGATCAGAGATGCCAACCAAGAGGTATTGAATCCCCTTACTTATGGTTTTACCGAAATCAAAGACCTGTTACCTCCCACATTGTCACACATTGCGTTTGTAACCATGGATCTTGACAGTCGGGTCAATGGCATGTTTGGACGTTTGGAATTTGCTGTAATTGAACAGGACGGAGGTTATGCACTTGAAGTACCGATTACTTTGACTGGCAAAATAGGAGTAGAGGTGTATGCATACGATCAATTGAATGGCGCCAATAATCGAAACGGAGTGGTGAAACAGACATTATTATTTGATTTTAAGCCTGTTTTTAATCAAAATATAGACAGAATTAATTTCGGGACTTCTAGAAATATATTGGCACATACCAATTATAAAAGAATGATGGAAGGTGGCCGCAGGTTCAATAAACTTTATGTGGATGATGGTAATTTTTTGAAGTTTTACAATATTGATGACAACAAAGGCGTACTCCAATTCTCTGACCCATTAGAGCACGCTATTGATGTGAAACTGGAAGACAACTATGGCAATGTGAGACAATACCATATCATGGTCAATGACAAAGGGTATTTGAAAAACACTTCTTACAAAAATATGGTTCGCCTCAACAAAGATGGGTATGATATGAGGAATGAGATTCTTGAAGTAATGAGCAAGGACATCAAACAAGATTGTTTTGCACGGTTTTATATCAAGGGGGAGGAAAAGCTATTGGCACATGCATATTCCGCAGATGGTAGGTATTTTTATCTCTGGGATGTGAGAAATGGACATCCCGATTCTGCCGTGGTTTGTGATCAGAAGTTTTTATTTAACTACAAAAAGAGTATTCCATCCAATGCAGCAGATATGTTTGCTGATAAAAACGTATC
>CAXBNB010000778.1:0-2385 GCA_963976505.1 uncultured Reichenbachiellaceae bacterium | reverse complement strand
ATTGGGCTATACTCCGAATGCAATTTCAACGACTTTGGAATATGCCTACACCGATTGGTGTGTGGGCAAGTTTGCCCAATCTCTGGGCAATGCAACGGATGAAAAAGAATACTTTGCTCGCAGTTCGAATTTCAAAAATATTTGGAATGAGGAGGTGAACTGGTTTCGTGCCAAAGACGCAACTGGTGAATGGAGAAAATGGAAAGGCAAAAACATACATGGTCAAGGTTGCGTGGAAAGTAATCCTTACCAACAGGGTTGGTTTGTTCCTCATGATGTTGCAGGCTTGCAGCAACTTATGGGCGGAAAGGAAGCCATGAAAGCTGAGTTGACCAATTTCTTTGAGCAGACTCCTGATGGATTTTTGTGGAATGACTACTACAATCACCCCAATGAACCTGTGCATCATGTACCGTTTATGTTCAATGAACTGGGCTTGCCTAGGGAAACTCAAAAATGGACAAGGCGTATCTGCGAAACCGCTTATAGCAACGATGCTTTTGGTTTGTGTGGCAATGAAGATGTAGGACAAATGTCAGCATGGTATGTCCTTGCTGCGATGGGGATTCACCCTATCAATCCAGGAGACAATAAATATCAGATTACCAGTCCGGTTTTCAATAAAATCGAATTGCAATTGGACAAAGAGTATTACAACGGGAATAAATTCACCATCATTGCGCACAACAACTCGAAGGAAAACATCTATATCAAATCCATTAAATTAAATGGTGAAAATTTAGACCGGTACTGGATCAGCCATGAGGAGATCGTGAATGGTGGTGTTCTCGAATTGGAAATGGAAAAGTAAGTTGAATTACATCGATAGAGTATGCGAGAGCTATATGAGTTGTCCAGTTGGACTACTTTTATTATCTTTGTTTTGTGGTTAAAAAACGGAAACTCTACTTCTTTAAAGACTACTTCAATAAGTTTTATGATAAACAAAGACCCAAGGTTCAAACAAAAATCCTTTGGACTCTCAAAATCATAGAAGAAATAGGCAGGGTTCCAGAGTTGTATTTGAAACATTTGAAAAATACTTCTGGTCTCTATGAAATCAGGGTTCAGGTTGGCAGTAACATATTTAGGATTTTTTGTTTTTTTTGATATTGATAACCTTGTTGTAATCGGGAATGGGTTCCAAAAGAAAAGCCAGAAAACACCAAAAAATGAGATAGAAAGAGCAGAACAGATTAGACAAGAATATTATGACAGTAAAGAATAAGAACTTAAAAAGCTTGGATCAATTTATTGATGAAAAAATTGGAAAAGTAGATACAAACGAACGCGAACGTTTTGAAGCTGATTACAATGTATTCAAACTGGGTGTATTGATTCAACAAGCAAGGGAGGCAAAAGGGTTGACTCAAGAACAGTTAGCTAAGTTGGCTGGGACTAACAAGTCGTATATCTCGAAATTGGAGAGAAACCTAAAAGATATTCGTTTTTCGACCTTACAAAGGATTATTAACGAAGGTCTTGGTGGGCATCTTGATATTTCAATTAAGTTTTAAAGTCAGCATACCCAATAAGTAAAACATTTTCAAGGCTAAATATTACCATACATGTATAGGATACCAATATTTTTTTTCTGCCTACTCTTAATATCATGCTTGGAGAAAAATCCCAATGAAGGAACATATGCTCATGAAGCTATTGAAGACAGACATGTTCCAGCTAGCAACAATGATATCATGGCTGTAGTGGACACCGTGTATGTGCCTATTTACTCAGATATATATAGCAAGAGCAAGGATACACGATTTTTGCTCACAGCTACTTTAAGTGTGAGAAACACCAGCTTGGTGGATACGATCTATATGAATTCAATTGACTACTACAATACACAAGGTGATCTGGTGCGGAGTTATATCGAAGGTAAATCGTATTTACGTCCAATGGAAACCATCGACTATGTGATTGAGCAAGATGACGATACTGGCGGATCTGGTGCCAACTTCCTCATTATTTGGAGTGCCAGTACTAAACATGTAAAACCTGTTTTTCAGGCCATACACATTTCTACCAACGGACAACAGGGCGTTTCTTTTACCACCGAAGGAAAATCTATAGGCAGGGGGTATTGACCTGCTTACTACTTGAATTATCCCAGTTTATCAGATACCAATTTGTATTTTGGATCTTCCCAGTAGTTGATGTCTATGATTTCTGAAGCATTGTCTAGTAGTCCAAGGCAATCTTCCGAAAGGTGCTTTAACTGTACTCTTTTACCTACTTTTTGATACCGCTCAGTTATTTTGTTGAGCGCTTCTATGGCAGAATGGTCGATGATTCTGGATTCTAGAAAGTCGATCACTACTTCATCAGGGTCATTGAGCACGTCAAACTTTTCATGAAATGCAGTGATTGACCCAAAAAACA
>CAXBNB010000777.1:0-2389 GCA_963976505.1 uncultured Reichenbachiellaceae bacterium | reverse complement strand
AATGGGATGACTGTATTTCGTGATATGGGATCGCTGGATTCACGTAAACTAGCAGGACATTCGACAAGTCCTACTACAATCGATCTGAATAAAGATAAAATCCCAGAATTGTTGATTGGTGGAGAAGATGGCTACTTCTACTACAGCAACAACCCATTTAGTAAATAGCTCATGTTTATTAAACTCAAGTATTATTGTAAAAAATGACCTCCACAGAAAAGTTCTTAGCGATTCGAGTTCGAGGTTATATGCTACATTGAAGCACAAAAAAATGAAACGACGCGAGACGATTAAGTTGTTAGGTCTTTTACCGATTGCAACAATAGCAGATTTTGAAAAAACAAATAAAGGAGAGTCCGTAAAGCAACTCCATAATAGTGAGACCAAACTAGATTACAATTTGGTTATTTATGGTGCGACTCCTGGAGGTATTTCGTGTGCCATTAGCGCTGCAAGAGAAGGTCTGAAAGTGCTGCTTGTGAACCACAACCAGCATTTGGGTGGAATGTTTGTCAATGGACTTGGCACAATGGATACCTTATATAATGGGGCAAGGTCTCCGATCTATGACGAGTTTAGATACAGTATTTATGACTATTATAGATCTACCTACGGCTATAATTCCTCTCAATTTCAAGAAACCAATCCCGGTTTTCCAAAAACTCGATTTGAATCGCATGTAGCTGAGCAAATATTAAATAAAATGCTGGATAGAGAATCTGGAATTACCATATTGAAAGGCTATTATCCCGAAAGTGCTGAAACTGGCAATCGCCTCATTAACTCTATTACTTTCCGTAAAAAACATACAAAAGAAAGGACCAACATAACAAGCGACATCTTTTCGGATTGTTCCTATGAAGGGGACCTTTTTGCAGTTTCAGGAATAAAATACCGTCTTGGAAGAGAATCCCGTCTGGAATATGGCGAACAGCATGCTGGCGTTGCTTATATGCAAAAGGATTATTGGCCACCAAAAGGGTCGGTCAATCATGAGCATCTTGAAAATATTAGTAAACTAAATCTATATCGGTACAAGTCTTGGTCTGATCTTATCACAACCGATAGTAGTGGTGAGGCTCATGATGCCATTCAGGCCTTTAACATTCGTACGACACTCACCAACGATCCAAACAATAGAGAAATCCCAAGTAAACCTAAAAATTACGACCCTAAATATATCAAAGAAGCCTTTGATAATAATATGGATGCTGGATTAGAGGTACCCAATCAAAAAACCAGTTGGAATGAGCCTGAATTGATAGGTGAGCAAAATAAGTACATTGAAGGAGACTGGAAAGAAAGAAAAAGAATTACAGAAAAATTCCAAAACCTCACTTTAAGCAAGCTTTATTTCAACCAAAATGACCCATCCCTATCGAAAGAAATAAGAGAGTATTGGAAACAATATGGATTGTCAAAAGATGAATATCAGGAAAATAGATATCTCCCTTATGAAATTTATGTAAGGGAGGGAAGAAGAATTGTTGGACGATCTGTTTTCACTGAGAATGATGCTAAGCTAGCAGATGGGCTGGACAGAGCACCTATTCATGGTGACAGCATTAGTATGACAGAGTGGTTTATGGATTCGCACGCTTGTACTCCTCGAACCATAGAAGGAAGTAAAAAGGAAGGTGAAGTGATGTTAAAAAACAAAACTTCTCCGGGTCAAGTCCCATTGAGCACTATTTTCTCACAACAGCTTGATAACTTGATGGTACCAGTATGTCTTTCCGCTTCCCATATCGGGTGGGGTACTATCCGTTTAGAACCTACGTGGATGAGTATAGGAGAATCCGCGGGATATACCGCGTCCTTGGCCATCAAAAATCAAATTCCACCAGCACAAGTTGATAGCAATAAATTGGTTCGCCTACTGGCAAAAAAGGGCGTAATGCTATCGTTTTTCAACGATGTAGAAGGCAGAGAATACGCCGCTTGGTATCCAGCAATACAATACCTGGGCACACAAGGTTTCTTCGGGTCTTATAAGGCATTACCTAATGAACTTTTGACTTCAGTAGTTGCCAATACTTGGATTGCAAATATGAAGAACTGGCTTAACAACAGGTCAAAAGATCCCACCGCTGATGCCAAGGATACTCTCATGGCAGAACGTGAGGAAGGAGACCCAATTACAACACGACTTTTTGCAGAAAAGTTGAGTAATGTATTGACCATAGAAGGATTTGGCTTTGAAAAAATACTCGTGTTGATCGACAAGCTTAGAATCCCTTTGGATTCTAATATTACACGTGGCGATGCATGTAGCGTGATCTTTGAAGCAACAACGCAAGAATAATATTGCTTGAAATATGAATTACCAAGCAGTTAAATAGTCGTCCCTTAAAAACTCATTTTCTGTCGTGATATTAAACCAAATTGG
>CAXBNB010000776.1:0-2390 GCA_963976505.1 uncultured Reichenbachiellaceae bacterium | reverse complement strand
AGGCATTTGCAAATCCATTAAAATCAAATCGTATTTACAAGAAGCCGTTTTTTCTATTGCTTCTCTTCCATTTTCTGCTACATCTACATTGACTTTCCATTTGGATAAAAACCTCTTGGCTACCATTACATTTACAGGATTGTCCTCAACCAAAAGGATGCTTTTACCCGCTAATTCTACTTTTTCTTCAGTAGCAGCGGCAGACGGCAGTACTTGAATTTCACTGATCTCAAAAGTCTGAGTAAAATAAAACCTTGACCCTTTTGATTCCTGACTAAACAAATTGATTTTGATATTTTGGAGGTCAAGTATTCTCTTGGTAATAGCCAAGCCTAAGCCTGTTCCTCCAAACTCCCTAGTAGTAGATGTTGAAGCCTGAGAAAAACTATCAAATACAGCTGTCTGTTTATCTTTGGGAATACCAATACCTGTATCCTGTACCAAAAACTTTACAGCCACTTTTTTCATTGAACTAGTCACCTTGATCAATGAAAAAGTAACCCCTCCTTTACTCGTGAATTTGATGGCATTTCCAATCAAATTGGTTAGAATCTGACTCAACCTCAAACCATCCGTTATTATCATATTCGGAATTTTGTCATCAAAATTCAATTTTAGATAAATGTCTTTTTCAACCGCTTTAGACTCAAATGTTTTGATAATATTCTCTGCCAATTGACGAATATTGACATCTCGCATTTCAAATTCTATTTTACCTGCATCGAGCTTGCTATAATCAAGCACATCATTGATAAGCACATGAAGATGTTCTGCAGAAAATTTCAATGTTCTCAAATCTTCGGCATGCCCATCTTTTGGTTTATCGCTAATTAAATAATTAGTAAGACCGATCACGGCATTTAAAGGTGTTCGTATTTCATGCGAAATCATAGACAAAAAATCTGAACGAGATTGTGCGGCCATTTCTGCTTTCTTCTTGGCTAACTCAAGATTTAGCGTGTATCTGTAAAATAAAATAATCGATTGAAAAAAGAAGAACTGCTGGAAACCAACAAAATATAGCGTTCGTACTGGGTTTGTAATTCCCAAATATGCCAGTATAGTATGTGATATGGTTAAGAATAAAAATAAGGTACTGATTAAAGAAAGTTTAGATCCTATTCTATGGGAAGCTGTAGCGAGAACGTAGGTATAGAACAAGTATATAAATGAAAGTAAAACGTAAAAGCTATATGGTGTAGCAAAATTGGTGAATACAGATGGTGGAAAAAACAAAGTAATCAATATCAAAGTGGCTCCCAGACCTACACTGAATTTCACAAATATCCTTGATGTTTCCGCTTTGTATAGATGGTATGAATAGAATACAAAGAAAATAGCACTCATATACATGGTAATGTATTCCAAACGCAAGGTCAGGACCCAGGGAAGATCCGAAAACAAATAATGTAAAGTATAAGTATCAGCGCCTATGGATCGGTAACTGTAGAAAAGAGAAAAGAGCGAGAAATAGAGTATTTGCTTTTCGTGCCGACCAAACCAATACAACACCATAAAAAATAGCCCAATGAAAAACAAGCTAGAGCCCATAATCAAATCATACGCTTGCGTTCTTTTGTTTATAGCTTGCAGAAAGTCCTTTGTGCCAATAGAAATGTTTTTTGATGCCCCTCCTTTACTATGTCTGAAATTTGCTATTTGCAATACAATATCCAGTGTATCGTTTGTTATGCGTAGGTCTGTAGTCTGTGGCTGCCAGTGGGGTCGAGATGTTTCTTTTGAAGTTCCTACGTTTCCATTGGCTGTAACAAAATCTCCGTTGATAAATAAAAAATATGCGCTGTAGAACTGCGGAATAGAAATGGACAACTCTGGAGTGATGGAGCTGAAAATTACTTTTAGTCTGTGGGTGGCATATCCTTCGGGGGTAATCAATGCTCCTGCAACTGAGTCATTCTCCCACAACATTGGAAACTGACGGAATATCTTTTTCTTCTTCCGGCTTTCAATTTCATCAAGGCTGAGGTATTCATTCCAGTAAAATTCCCATTCACCTTCTAAATTAATAGCTGGCTGATCAGAAAAATTCCAATCTCTGAGGTCCAAAACTCCTTTTTTTGCAACGGGAGTTTCCTTTCCAAATGAATTGAATGTGATTCCTAAGGAAACAATCAGTAATAATGGAAATGCCTGAAATTTTTTAATAATTAAAGTCGAAATTCTGTTCATTGAGATAAATCATCCAATGATTGAATATGATGAAAAAATACATAGAATACAAGTTTGATTACTTTTCATATTACCTGTCAGGTAATAATGGCTCATATCTATGCAAGAAATAAAGAAGAAGATTCTTTGATTAGCTGCTCCTTATCAATAGGAACTACCCCTAAGTATTCACAGACTAGTCCTCCTCCTAGATTTGAAAG
>CAXBNB010000775.1:0-2395 GCA_963976505.1 uncultured Reichenbachiellaceae bacterium | reverse complement strand
ATCCAAATCTTGAACACTTTTATCTGAAGCAGCCAAATGCAGGCTTCCCACCGCCTGAACGTCTAATTTATTTTCAATTTCATCATTTAGGCAATCCATCGCCGCATAAGTTTCCTGTACCAAAGGAATTATAGCGGGTTTGCTTCGGATTTTAGTGAGTAAGGAGGCAGCAAGGCTTGTGTTTCCAGAGCCGATTGTATTTCTTTCAATCAGCCTCACTTTAATACCACTTTTTGCCAGGTAGTAAGTAATGGCACAACCGATTGTTCCAGCTCCGATCACCACCACTTCAGGTCGGCTGTTTTCTACATTATTCATTTTTGTAAAATCAAGTAATTCTTAAAAAAGGGGGCAATCCAATAAGGATTTAAAATAAAAATTCTCAAACAACATACCTAAAAAGTAGTTGCTTGAGAATAGTAGTTTAGGTTGGTTATTAGTAAAAAATTATAATCTCTGAAAAGACACTTGGTAGCTCCCAATAGCACTTCCTCTTCCCGCTGCATTTACAGCATTGAATAGAATAGTGATTGTGTCAATATTGTCAGAGTAGCTAATAGAAAATGAGGATATAGGCCCAACTTCAGTCAGTACTACATCTGTAGTGGTACTTCCATCTGCCCAGGCCCAAGTCCCTGTTTTGTTTCCAAATGTGGACAATGACCCATCGGACAAAAATTTGTCAGGATTTCCATTTTCATCAACAGTAAACAACATGGTCAACAAGCGGATCGCATCAGCTGACTCTATATCTGGTGCTACAATATTGAAAGCAGCACCCCAATCTCCTGCCAAATTTTTTGCTGCTATTTGCTGATCTGAAAACTCATGTACAGACAGTTTATCTTCGGTACAACTCATTGAAAATGATGCTATTACCAATAACAGTATCGTATATTTTTTCATAATAATTCCGTTTAATTTTTAATAACAAATTTCCCTTTGTAACTGAAGGTCTTGCCCTGAATGTGGTACAGGTAATAACCTTTGTTGTGATTAGAAATATCTAAAGAGATGTCAGAATATCCTGTCGTTAAAGACTCAAATTGAATTTTTTCTCCATTTAAGTTAAAAACAGTGACACTCACTTCATTCCCTGGTTTAAGGTTTTCAGTAAAATGAAAATTCAGTCTGTCACTTGCTGGGTTTGGATAGATGGCTACATCTTTGGTTTCCATTCTCACGTCAGTCCCCAATACAATATTTGGTATTACCAAATCAACAATATTGCCATCTAGCCCCCAGTCTGAATCTATATCCACTCCAAGGTGAGACAACAAAGTTGTTGCGATATCAACATGGGTAATAGACCCGTTTGCTGGAACTCTTTTTGTTCCAACCAATTCACCGTCATTTCCTAGACCACTAGAATCAACTACTTTTTTACCTTCATGTTCATCAAATTTCCAGTAAGCAATGATATTACTCCAATCTGGATGTCTGTTTTCAATATTTTTTTCATCTTTCCATGCCGCTATCGTAGCAGGATCAAGTACTTTATCAAAAATCCTTACTTCATCATAAACCCCTTTCCATTGGTTGCTACCACTGGCATAAGCCAAAGTACCATCTTCACCTAAAGCCAAATAGTCATAAGGGCTTTTGATGGAAGCATCGTCACCATAAGCTAATGTTGTTCTGCCAGACTCTAAACCATCTGTATAAAGAATCGCATCTCCGTCCTTATCAAAACTCAAAACCAAATGGTGCCACAAATCGTCTTCGATAGGCCATTTTGATGCATCTAAATCAATATCCCTTCTATTCCCGTTCTGATCAGCCACATTAAATTGCCAAGAGGATCCTCCTCTGGCCAACACCCAACCTGGATTACCTCCACTGTTCCAATCCTTATCTCCAATTATACTTGGATCTGAACTGGCATCTTTTGGCTTCACTCTTAATTCAACAGTGAAATCATTCATATTTTCAAGCTTGGTACCAGTCTTGTCGATTTTAACATATTCGTTATTTCCCGGTCTTAAGAACACCGCATTGTCTTTTCCCTTTTCTGCGTCCAAAATATCCAAAATAAACTCTCTGTTTCGAACAAAATCACCACTGATAAAGATAAATGGAGAAATTTCATCCAAACTCTTGCCACCAATTTTTCCATCTGTTGTTCCTCCATGGTTGGTAGTTAAGGCTATCATCCAATTTTCATTCTGATAGTTTGTTCTTGACTTCAATGAACTAATGATTGTACCTACTTGCTCATCATAGTATTGCATGGCCTTGACATAATCTGCTCTTCTGGCATCAAACCCTTTGCCCTCACCATAGGCTACCTGAAATACTTGATCCAACTGAATAAAAAATGCTCCCTCCTCTTGGTTGTTTTTTATATAATCAGCTGCTTCAGCTACTACTTCATCATCGGTATCAAAAGACACAT
>CAXBNB010000774.1:0-2399 GCA_963976505.1 uncultured Reichenbachiellaceae bacterium | reverse complement strand
CTATCGGGAAAGAAGGAGCAGGCTGAAAGAGTTAGAAGTTCATTTCAATGACTTAAGAAAACAAGGCGGTGATGTTGTTTGTTACAATGTAGATGCTCTAAAGAAAGAAACTGTAGATCAGGTAATCAATGACATTGCAACTAGTTTCGGAAAAAAATCAGTCAAGCTGCTGGTTCACTCTATTGCCAATGGAAATTTAAAACCATTACGAATTACAGAGAATACGTCGAAAACTGAAAATCAAAATGACATTGATCAAGATACATTTAATTTGTTTTCTGAACTCAAGAAGAAAACCGTAGAAGGTCATGTATTCAATAAAAGATTGAATACAGATGATTTCACTTATACGATAAACGCAATGGGCACCAGTTTGCTCAACTGGACAAATGGTTTGATCGATGCTGAATTGTTCGCAGATAGCGCCAGAGTAATAGGACTTACCAGCGAAGGGAATAAGAAAGTTTGGAAAGGGTATGCAGCCGTGAGTAGTGCTAAGGTGGTTTTGGAATCTTTAATTCAACATATGGCAGTTGAATATGCGCCTCTTGGTATCACGGCCAATTTGATTCAGGCTGGAATCACAGACACGCCATCTTTGAAGATGATCCCGGGAAGTGATATGTTAAAAGCAAGTAGCCTGATGCGGAACCCAATGCAACGATTGACCAAACCTGAAGATATTGCCAATATTATTTATTTACTTTCCAAAAATGAAGCAAAATGGATCAATGGGACAACTATAATTGCCGATGGGGGAGAACACCTTTGTCCATAAAATATGCATTTAAGTAAAACTCAAATACTAGCACTCATCCCTCATCAAGAACCTTTCAGGTTTATTGATGAAATTCTGGAAATTGATACTGAACATGTTATTGGAACATATACCTTCAAAGAAGATGAGTATTTCTATAAAGGACATTTTCCCACAAAACCTGTGACTCCAGGGGTGATAGTGACAGAAGCCATGGCCCAGATCGGGTTGGTGGCATTGGGTATTTATCTGCTCGCAGCTAGCAAAGAGGAATTAAATTCCAATGACATTATACCTGTTTTCACCTCTTCTAACGTTGATTTCTTGAGCCCCATTTACCCGGGTGAAAAGTTAGTTGTTAAAGCAACAAAAGTGTATTTTCGCTTTGGCAAACTAAAGGCCAAAATAATTGCTACAAACGAATCAAAGACTCAAATTTGCAAAGGAGAGTTTTCAGGCATGTTTGTGAGTCAAAAGAATATATAATTTGAAAAAAAGAGTTGTAATAACAGGGTTAGGCGTAGTGGCTCCAAATGCCGTTAAAGTATCACAATTTGAAAGTGCACTTAGAAATGGCGCATCAGGAATTGAGAAATCTGACATGTTGGAAGAACTTAATTTTGGTTGTCAGATCGTGGGAGTTCCTAAGTACAATCCTGATGATTTAAAGAAAATAGTTCCCAAATCCTTACTGCTCAAACTTGAAAATGAAGCCATAAAATACAGCTGTTTGGCGGGTACAGATGCATGGAAAGATGCTGGGTTGGAGTTCACTTCAAGAGATAGCGAACCAGATTGGGATGCCGGAATTATTTTTGGTGTAGGTACTCTGGCCATGGATGGGTTTATTTCCGAAAAGATGAAATACGTGGATGCTGGAAATACCAGAAAAGCTGGTCCAAGGGTAGTAGAGCAAAGCATGAATAGCGGAGCAGCTACGTACATCAATGAGATCTTAGGCCTTGGAAATGTTGTTACTTCCAATTCTTCTGCCTGCGCTACAGGTACAGAAGCTGTAATTCAGGGATATGAGCGCATAAAATCAGGCAAGGCGTCCAAAATGCTCTGTGGAAGCTGCGAAAGCCAAGGAAAATATATCTGGGGAGCTTTTGATGGAATGCGTATTTTATGCAATGATTCAAATGACAACCCAACGAATGGATCGAGACCAATGTCGGCAAACGCCAGAGGTTTTGTGCCGGGAGCAGGAGCAGGGGCTTTAGTGCTAGAAGACCTGGAATCTGCTCTTACTAGAAATGCTAAAATCTACGGCGAAATTGTAGGTGGAGAGGTCAACAGCGGAGGGCAGAGGAACGGGGGATCAATTACTGCTGGCAGTTCTATTGCTACCATACGATGCATCAAATCAACATTGGAGCAATCGGGGGTTGATGCATCTGAGATAGATTTGATCAGTGGACACTTGACCGCTACTATGGCTGACCCCAAAGAAATAGAAAACTGGGCTATAGCACTGGAGCGAAAAGGAGATGACTTTCCCTATATCAATGCACCTAAATCCATGATTGGTCATTGTATAGGTGCTTCTGGATCGATTGAAATGGTAGGCGCTGTGCTCCAATTGTACAAGGGATTCATACATCCAACGATAAACATTGAAGCATTACATCCTGAAATTCTG
>CAXBNB010000773.1:0-2404 GCA_963976505.1 uncultured Reichenbachiellaceae bacterium | reverse complement strand
TGGTTGCTCCCATCAATTTCAATCAGGAGTATTACGCCAATGTAACCTCAAACCTGAATGACTTACCTGGATCGGAAAATGAAATCAATGAAATAAGATTGCTGTTCAAATCCAAAGACCACAATACTACCGTACTGTCAGACGATGACGCAACTGAATTCAATTTGAAAGGCCAACAGTTACACAAGTATAAATACCTGCATTTTGCTACCCATGGTATGGTGGATGAGTCCAAACCGGAACTTTCACGGATTTTCCTAAGACCTACATACAACGACAAGGAAGATGGCAGTTTGTATTCAGGGGAAATCTACAACATCGATATCAACGCTGATTTGGTCTGTCTAAGCGCATGCCAGACCGGATTGGGCAAAGTATCCAAGGGAGAAGGTATCATCGGTCTATCAAGGTCTTTGCTGTATGCAGGAGCAGAAAACTTAATCGTTTCGCTTTGGACTGTATCTGACAACTCCACCTCCCAACTTATGATTGACTTTTATCACAATCACTTATATAGCGACTCGTACAACACCTTTAGTGGGGCCCTCAGAAAAGCAAAATTAAAATTGATTGGAGATGATCAATTCAGCAAACCCTACTACTGGGCTCCTTTTATTCTAATTGGGGAATAACAAACCTATTGTTTGTAACCAAAGCGCCTCAGGTGTCGCTCACTTTTCCTCCAGTTTTCTTCTACTTTCACAAAGGTTTCTAAGAATACTTTTTTTCCAAAAAACGATTCCATTGCTATTCTAGCTTCTGTTCCCATTTTCTTAATGGACTCCCCTCCTTTTCCGATAATGATTCCTTTTTGAGTTTTCCTTTCCACAAAAATCTCGGCTCTCATTCGGATAATGTGGTCTTCCTCTTTGAAGGATTCTATCTCTACTTCTGTGCTATATGGCACTTCTTGTTTGTAGTTTTCAAATATCTTTTCCCTAATAATCTCCGCAGCAAAAAACTTTTCAGGTTTGTCCGTCAATGTATCCTCAGGGAAATACGCCGGGTGAACAGGAATATGGTTCATGATCTGCTTGAGCAGCACATCAATATTCTCGCTATTAAGGGCTGATACAGCAATTATTTCCTTGTCTGGCATGATCAAGTCCCAATAATCTGTTTTGTCCTTCAGACGGCTCCCTTCATTCAAATCCGACTTATTGATGACCAGTATCACAGGTGTTTCAATTTCATTCAATACATCTATGATTTGCTCGTTCTCATATTTATCCATCAAGTCCACCACAAACAAGATCAGATCGGCATCTTCCAGTGATTCGTTGACAAACTTCATCATAGACTTATGAAGTTCGTATTCCGGTTCGAGGATACCAGGCGTATCAGAGTAGATGATTTGGAAATCATCGCTGTTGAGCATGCCCATAATCCTGTGACGGGTAGTCTGAGCTTTGGAGGTAATGATGGACAGTTTTTCACCGACCATTGCATTCATCAATGTTGATTTACCTACATTTGGTTTTCCGATAATGCTCACAAAACCGGACTTAAAATTTTCTTTTGCCATTTATTAAAATTAAAAGCCAAAGGTACTTGTTTTTTAAAACTAAGCCTTCTACTTTTGCATCGCAATTGAAACAAAAATACCAGCATTTACGTTTCAAATGACTATATCGCGGGATGGAGCAGTTGGTAGCTCGTCGGGCTCATAACCCGAAGGTCACTGGTTCGAGTCCAGTTCCCGCTACTAAAAAATCAAGGAGTTGCATTAATTTGTAGCTCCTTTTTTTATTGCCAATACATCTAAAATTTATTCTGGGGCGCATTTAGCGAAAGTGTAATGCGTAACTCATTCTACCCCACCGCCAACACAACAGCCATTTCCTTTCTGCATAATCCCTTGCGTAACTACACCAATGAAACACCGACAGCATACAAGATAAATAGCTTGCAGCGTGAAACAAAGCACGGAAAATATTGTCCGATCTAGTAATACAGTCACGAATTACGCTGAAATGGCTAAACGTCAGCTATGTGGTTTCCAGTTCCGCCAGTAAATAAAGGCAGTTACAAAAATGTAACTGCCTTTTTCTTCACTTCAATTCTTTATTTCGCAAAATCTCATACACACAAGGAATCACCATCAAATTCAAGAGTGTTGCTGTTAGCAATCCTCCGAGAATGACAATTGCCATGGGACTTTGAATTTCATTGCCTGGTTCCCCTCCTTTTAATGCCAATGGTATCAGCGCAAGGCCAGTTGTAAAAGCAGTCATCAAAATCGGATTTAATCGATCCAAAGCACCCTTTATAAGAAGCTCTACACCTTTCATTCCTTCTTTTCTCAAGTCTTCATAGCGAGAAACTAGCAATATTCCGTTCCTGGTGGCAATACCAAATAAACTGATAAAGCCAATGGTCGCCGCAATGCTGATAATGCCTGAGG
>CAXBNB010000772.1:0-2415 GCA_963976505.1 uncultured Reichenbachiellaceae bacterium | reverse complement strand
GTTAGGAGCTGGAAATGCTGGAAACTGGAGCCCCGAGAAATTTTGATTTCCGAAAACAAGGCTGTCATAAAAAACATTGAACCTGGCACTGTCGGCACTGAATATGCTGTCAGCCTGATTTATTCGTCCCACTTCGATATTGGACGTACTGGTCAATTGGTACAAATGATAAACCCTTCTGTCAGGTCCTCTTTGTACCCCGTAACTTCTAAATACTGGACTGGATAGCACAGCATTCACACTCATAGAAGGATCATCTAATGCCACTTGATATAAGTTGCCATTATTTCCAGCAGCAGCTCCATGCCGAGAAAAGTAAAGTTTAGACCCATTAGCGGACCATTCTAAATCATAAACTGCTTCTGAGGTAAAGTCCGTATTACCGCTATTGAGTATTTGAGAATTAAATGCCAAAGCACCTGTTGCCGGATCAAAATCCAATAAAAGGATGTTCCGATTTTGATCTTTGGGTGCCACAGCCAGCAACAATGAATCTTGATTGTAGGCGAAAGAAGCAGCTACGAAACCCGGAACTGTTGGTGTGTTTAGGTTAAAAGTTTGAACCCCCGCTATGTCTGGAATTCCATCATTTACTTCAAGTACTTTATATTCAAATGTCGTCCTGTCGTTGGTGATCAACCAATGTTGGTTGGTTGCAGCACCTTCTATGGTGATCATTCCATCAGATGGATTGGTCAATCCGGTAGGCAGGTTTTTACCTGCAATATCCCCACGAGCAGGTTCTCCTATTCCTATATTGGCATTGCCCATCAGGTTTTTATCCACTACTGAATATAATATTTCATTTGATCCAGTACTGCCAGGGTTAGTGAAAAGCAAGTAACGCCCATCCAAAAAAGTAAATGGGATCACAGCTGCAGCCCTGTTTATGGTAGGGTCTGCTTCTAATCCAGTTCCGTTGGGTAAAAGTTCGTGGTTGGTGTCATATACATTATTCCCATCGGAATAGTAAAGAAGATCGCCTGTAAGGGGATCAGAAATCACGGCGCTTCCTCCGGTTCCAAACGGAGTAAATTGTATGCTGTCTATTCTGGGTTGATTGGTGCCTTTGTTGAATAGAATGGCCCTGTCTGAGTTGCCAAAAAGCCAATTGTATTCTGCCAGGTTTTGAGCCTGAGAATATTGAAGTGAAAAACCCACAATGAAAAAAAACGTGCTGAAAATTAATTTTTTACTCATACTGTCGTTCAACATTCTTATAAGGGTTACAAAATCTCTAGTTGTCTGTAGCTTAGAATAAGCATGACAAATGGAGGCTTAAAAATAATTCAATTAAAATTACAAACGTTCAAAATAATAATTTCTATACCTGTCCGGCAACAAAATTTAAATCATTTCTAAATTGAAACAATATTGTATAATTTGCACCGACTTTAATTTTGGAGTTTTGAAATTGACCTCAATGCGTAAAAATCTCATATTATTTTTTTGTTTATCCATTTTGTTGGTGGATAACAAGTTAAAGGCTCAAGACCCTCAATTCTCACAATATTACGCCGCACCACTTTTTTTGAACCCTGCTTTGACAGGTATCAATCAAATGGGTAGGGCAGGTGTCAATTATAGAAATCAATGGCCTTCTATAGCTGCAAATTTCGAAACGTTTTCTGCCTATATTGACTACAATTTTGATGAAAAAAACAGTAGTCTAGGGTTGATAGTCACTAAAGACACAGAAGGACTTGTAGGATTAAATTCAACTGAAATTGGGCTTCAATATGCGTATCAGGTCAACCTGAATCACAAGTGGGTTTTCAGGCCTGCATTTCAGGCTTCCTATACTACTCGAGACTTAAATTTCGATAAACTGACATTTGGAGATCAGTTTGACAATACTGGATTGGTAAATCCCATATCTGCCGAACAATTTAATACTGGACTCAAAGTAAGTTACTTGGATTTGGCGTTGGGAGGTATGTGGTATTCCAAAAGCATGTGGATCGGTGTTGCTGCACATCACATCAGAGAACCAAACCAATCGGTGACTGGTGGAGAAAGTCCATTACCCAGAAAAATATCGGTACATGGCGGGTATAGGATACCGCTTCGGTCAGGTTTTATGAGCAAAGGAAAAACAGCATCAGGTGCAGAAAGAACACTGTCTCCAACCTTTAACTACCGTTCCCAAGGTGATTTTGATCAGTTGGATTTAGGAATGTACTTCACTATGTCTCCAGTGATCTTTGGAGTTTGGTATAGAGGAATCCCGGTAAAATCTCCAGAAGGAGGAGGAGGGAATACTGAATCTGTAATATTCATGATGGGTTTGACAAAAAATAAGATCACGATGGGATACAGTTTCGATTACACCCTGTCTAAGTTGGGTATAGGAAGTGGTGGTGCGCATGAAATCTCAATTACCTACACCTTCAAGGGAGGTAGTCCACGTAAGCC
>CAXBNB010000771.1:0-2416 GCA_963976505.1 uncultured Reichenbachiellaceae bacterium | reverse complement strand
CACGATTCCAATCGGCATACCTGGTTCTTATCCCCTCTATAAAACTTGCTGTAAACAATCCATTGGCTGAATTGACTCCCTCTGCGGCAAACTCTGTGCCACCAGCAGCTGAAATCACAGTAGCCCCAGTTCCTTTTTTCATGTCTCCGAAAAGTGCCTTGGAAAGCTCCAGTGTATTCTCAAGACCAAAACTATTTTCTTTCAATTTGACCAATGCTCCTGCTGACCTAAACGCCACTGAGCCCACCGCTTTGGTTTGTGCCGTAGCTTCTTCTACATCATCGTCATCGAGTTCCCCAGAGTGACAAGTGTCCATCATCAGCACTTTATTTCTACAATCGATCCCGTCTATTATTTTTTCCAACTCTTCATAAGGAAGCCCTCCTTTTGCTGGGTTGCTAAAATCAATGTTGTGTGTCGCAAAGTAATAATTGTAGTCATTGTCCAGCACTCCATGACCGGCAATAAATATCATGACCACATCATCAACTTTGGCTTTTTCTACAAATGACCGTATGGCCTTAATGTTAGTGTCAGTAGCATCGGCATTGGTGACCATCTTCACATTTACATTGCCGTAAGCACTGGATTTTTTTAGCGTATTGGCTATATCGGTAGCATCTTTGGCTGCAAATGCCAAGTTGTAACTCGACTGTTGGTATTCGGAAACTCCTACTCCTACCAAGTACAAGTCGGGTTTGTCCCACTCAGCAGAGTATTGAATATCAAAAAATTCAGGAACAGATTCCTGTCCTTTGGCGTTTAAAGCTGTTACTTTTATTTCATTCAAACCAGCCGACAAATCGAAAGTAACATCCTTGGAAATCACTTTAGAAGATTGAGCTGAAACACTTATGCCTGAAGAAGCAAAAACGGGCACATCATTTACATACACGTTCAGTCTGTCAATATTTGATCCTTTGTCCTGAGCTTTTATATTGAAAGAAATCGACCTTTGATCGGTTTCCAATGGAAGCTTGCTGGCATCAACTGCTACAATTGGCAGGTCAAAATTATTGCCCAAATCTGACTCCTTGAACCCAAGCCTTTTCAACCTTCTTTCATACGCAGCTTTATAAGAAGCCACCAATTTTTGGGAGGCATAGCCAATTCTACTTGCCACAATATCGGGTCTATTGTATTTCAATTCCAGTTGCTCTATTGGCAATACCTTGTTTCCTGTTTTAAAAGCAATGGCCTTTGCGGCCCCTTTGGAAGATGTATAGTAAAAATCAGGGGTGAAGGTAATGTTGTCCACTTCGTCGATCAATGCCATAGTCACTGCTCTCTTCTTGGTATTCAAGTCGTACATGGCGATCTCACCCCCTTCATTGGTCGTGATTAAAAACTTAGAATCAATGCTAAAAACTGCATCCGTGATGACACCCTTTTGGGTATCTGTAAAAAGTACTGAGCCTCCTTTTTTCACTGACAGGTCATAACCATCAAATGAAACTGAGAACTCACCTCTTTTAAATTTATCCTCCAATGAAGTATAATCTACTTTCATTTTCTTGTCTTTCCTGCTGCTAAGAGACCATTCTTTCGTCTCACCAGATAAAGTATGGGTCCAAACTACATCATTGTCATCCGGATCAAATTTGATCCAATCCATGTTGTCCTTTTTCTCCATCAGCGTTTTGGTCACTCGACCTGATGTGATGTTCCAGACTTTCAAGTACAAAGAGTTTTCCTCTGTAGTCGCTATGGATTTACCACTTTTAGAAATGTCAATGGAATTTACATTTGGTGTACGCTCAAACGATCGCACCATTTGTCCAGAAGTGATGTCCCACATGGTCATGTCTTTATCCGCAGAGCCCACCAATATATGTTTGCCATCGGGCAGTACATCTACTGCCAATGCCGGTTGCACATAGCCTTCCAAATCTCTGATTTTCCTACCAGACTCAAAATCATAGAGTTTCATCTTTCTATCCATATCAGATGTAACTACCGTGCGATAGTCTGGAGATAAGGACAGCCAGTTGGTATTTTTTGTGATATTCTTTATCTCCTTTGCCACAGGTGGGATATACTGTGCTGCTTCCTTGTTTCCAGGTTCTGGGAAATCTGCATTTTCTACATCATACACCTTAATCGACCTGGATTCATTTACAATTATTTTTGTTTGGTCTTGGTTGTAAACTGCTACACCCCGAGAATTGCCCAAAGACCAATTGACAGGTCTATTGAGAGGTGCAAACTTGTTTCTATCCTCAGTGAGTGAGGAAATCATTACACTGGCACTTCCTGTATCTTCTTCCTCTCCCTTTGCCGCCAAGAAGGGCGTATAAACATTTTGTGAAAAGAGGATGTTTTTACCGTCGTTGGTAAATTCGATATTGGAATAACTCATGACAAAAATAGTAGTCATCCCTTTTCCTATCCTTCCATTGGCCACATTTCCAATGAC
>CAXBNB010000770.1:0-2418 GCA_963976505.1 uncultured Reichenbachiellaceae bacterium | reverse complement strand
CTTTCAACTTCTTCTTATCCATTGATAGGGAGTTTCGTAGGATATTGGACAATCGAGTAATCGCCGATTTTGATTTAATCGGATTTTCATCGACCAAACCCCTAATGCTGTTCAATGCATTGAAAATAAAATGTGGGTTGAGTTGTGACTTGAGGTGGTTGAGTTCAATCTCATTGATCACCGCCTCATATTTCAGTGATTTGTTGTTTTGTTGGAAATAATGAAACGTGAAATAGATCAGCGACCAAAGAAAATACATAACGGTAGGGCCAAGTATTCCTAGTGAAATATTAATGGAATTTAACTCAACAGAAGGAATCAGAATTCCCAATAAATAAGAAATCAAAAGCAAATACAGGTAATTGGCCATCCCCAAAACCAAATCGGCAAACAATGCCATCGGAATCAGTTTAAGTGGAGTGACTATTACCCAGTTCCCCTTTTTGATCAAATACCTTAAAAAATGGGTTGAACCAATGTAAAATAGAATTTGCAGGATTTCACCTAAAATATCGGTGAGGTTCAGGTGGTTTCTGAGAAATGAATACGCCAGAATGTTTGCAAAGCCAAACAACGACCATCCGACGATCTGACAAACCCAATAAATTTTGATTTTTGACATGAAAGCTTTTCAAAATTAACCGTGTCAAATATAACCAAAGGTATTGGACTTATTCGATCACTTTATTTCAGCGGCGATCTCTTCTTGCAAATGGATTCTCTTCTTAATTGAAGAAGGTCGCTTAAAAGGTCGGATGATCAACCTAGTGCCACGATCATAAGTAAAGTAATTCCAAATCCAGTTGCCGAAAATCACTATTTTGTTTCTAAACTCTACGATCAAAAACAAATGCACAAACATCCAAAGCATCCAGGCAAACAAGCCTCCAAATTTTAATCCTCCACGAAGTTCTGCCACGGCTTTGTTTCTGCCGACTGTAGCCATACTGCCTTTGTCTGTATAGCTGAATGGCTTCAATGGTTTATTGATCAGAGACCGACTAAAATTCTGAGCCAACAAAACTCCTTGCTGCATGGCTACAGGAGCCAACATCGGATGACCGTGAGGTGCATCTTCTGATGCCATATACCCCATATCACCTATGGCATATATGTTGTCATGGTTTTTCACTTTGTTGTACCTATCCACAAAATACCTACGGTCGTTAGACAAGTCAGATTTAATTCCTTCAATGATGTTGCCTTGTACTCCTGCTGCCCATACCAATGTTTGTGCAGGGATTTGCATGCCATCGTTCAGGGTTACCGTTTTGCCATCGTACGCTTTTACAATCTTGCCGATGAGTACGTTCACATCAAACCGTTTCAAATACTGATAGGCTTTGATGCCAGATTTTTCAGACATTCCACCCAGCAACTTATCCTTTCCCTCGATTAGATAAATCTGCATTTTGTCTAGATTCAATTCCGGGTAGTCTTTAGGCAATACATGCATTTTCAATTCCCCCAATGCTCCGGAAATCTCTACTCCAGTAGGTCCTCCACCTACTACTACATAGTTCATCAAGCTTTGCACTTCTTCCGGATCATTTTTGATCACAGCCTTCTCGAAGTTTTGCAGTATCTGACTTCTCAAATTGAGTGCATGAGGTACTTGTTTTACAGGAAAACTCTTTTCCTCAAAATCTTTGTTTCCAAAATAGTTGGTGACTGATCCACAAGCCAAAACCAGATGGTCGTATCTGATCGATCCTATGTTAGAATGCACCAAATTGTTCTTCACATCTACTTCCGTCACATTGGCCATTCTAAAGAAAAAGTTCTTTTTGTAGCTCAGGATTTTTCTTAATGACCCAGCAATAGAATCCGGCTCCAAACCAGCAGTAGCCACCTGATACAATAAAGGTTGAAAGGTATGGTAGTTGTTTCGATCGAGCAGTACCACCTGAAACTTAGTGGTGTCGATTTTTTTAATGAACTTGATTCCGCCGAATCCGCCTCCTATTACAACGACTCTTGGTTTTTCGCTTTGAGGAATTTGCATCAATTCCTCATTTGTATTTTGTGCTACCATCTGTGTAGTTTATGAACTCATATATCTCATACGAAGTGCAAAACTATGGGTTAGTAGAATGGTAAGGTTTATTTTCTGTGCATATATTATGTTCGGATCAAATGTTTTTCTGAAACTATTGTTGAGATACAAAATCAAAGAAAAGAAGGAGTCCAGATGAATTTTCTTAATGAGACTCCTGCCTGCCAGGAGTGGCGGATACGGAGAGTTTGTTTACTTAAGGTAAGGATTTAAAATCTATGGTCAAAAGAACTATTTTTCAACCACCCTTTCGGTCACAGTCATGTCTGCGTAGGCAGACATCTAATGAGCAGATTTTTCATTAATCCATATCCTGAATTTCATGGAATAAATCTTTCCATGTTGGGTTTGTTGATTTTATC
>CAXBNB010000769.1:0-2422 GCA_963976505.1 uncultured Reichenbachiellaceae bacterium | reverse complement strand
GGACTCAATATTTTTGAGAGGCTTGCTGATGGCAAAGCGATGGATATGGATGAAATGGATATTAAAGTAAAATTAGAAGTGGTGTAATTGAAAGTAACCCTTTCTTTCAATTACTTTGTAGGAATAAAAGACAATAATGTGACTAAATATCAGAAGTATTTTTTAATAAGCCTTGGAATAATAATACTAGATCAGGTAGTGAAAATGTTGGTGCATTTCAATATGGAGATGGGTGTACAAGGACAAATTCAAGTAATAGGAGAGTTTTTCAAGCTGCATTATCTTACCAACCCAGGCATGGCATTTGGCATGAAACTAGGGACAGTGTATGGCAAACTCATCTTGACTATATTTAGATTATTTGCTATGGTTGGTATTGGTTACTACTTATACATGCTCATCAAAAAAGAAGTTCACCCCGGGCTGTTACTTTGTGTTGCACTGATCCTAGGTGGTGCTGTTGGCAATGTTATAGACAGTACTTTCTATGGCGTATTGCTTGATAATGCACCTTATGATGCACCTTTACAGTGGTTTTATGGTCAGGTAATCGATATGTTTTACATTGATATTTGGGAAGGAAAGTTACCCGATTGGATTCCTCTCTTGGGCGGAAATTACATGTCGCTTTGGCCTGTTTTCAATATAGCTGACTCTTCGATTTTCGTAGGTGTTTTTACCATTCTTATTTTTCAAAAGAAATTCTTTAAACACACGGATGAGTCCGAAGCACAAATAGAACAAGAAACAATTAATGCATAAATAGCTCGCGTGAAAGTCACCGGACTCACTATATATCCAATTAAGTCCTCCACTGGTTTTATATCAAATCAGTTTGAACTGACCAAATCTGGTTTATATCTTGACAGAAATTGGGCACTAATAGACCGAGAAGGCAAAGTAATCACAGGCAGACAAAATGCCCAAATGTTGGCCTTTTACTCCGAAGTGTTTACAGACCACCTGATGGTCACCTACAATGAAATAGAGTCCATAAAAGTACCTTTCAATTCTCCTAAAGGTCAATCAATCGACGTACAAATATTTAGCAGTATTGGTTATGGACTAGAAGTTTCTAAAAAAATGAACGCCTGGTTTTCTCAAAAAATCAATCAGGATTGCAGGTTAGTTATTTTTGCTCCCAACGAAAATCGGCTTATTCAAGAAAAACATGGTGGCCAATCGGGTGAAGTGGTCAAATTTGCTGACATGAACCCTATTCTTTTGATTTCTGAATCATCACTGGAAGATTTGAATTCGAAACTTGACATTCCTGTCTCCATGAGAAATTTCAGACCAAACATAGTAATAGAAGGATGCCCAGCTTTTGAAGAAGATACTTGGAAAAAGTTAAGGATAGGTGAGTGCGAATTTAGAATTGCTCAACAATGTGAAAGATGTGTATTTACTACCATCAACCCTGATTCATTTGAAAGAAGCAAAACTGGAGAACCTCTCAAAACCCTCTCCAAATACAGAAAAACACAAGGTGGTGGTGTGGCATTTGGTGTGCACATGATCCCTGAGAAATTGGGAACCATCAATATAAATGATGCTGTAGAAATCCTAAACTAGTAACAAACCAAATGCTAGTGCATCAAGACCTGCATCCTATGGGCATCCAAGTTTAAAAGAATAAATAGCAAAACCGTAAAAGACCAAAGAGAAGAGCCTCCATAACTAAAGAAGGGAAGGGGAATACCTATTACAGGGAAAAGTCCTATCGTCATGGCAATATTCACCATGAAATGGAAGAACAATACTGCCAATACACCATATCCATACACCCGTGCAAATCGGGACTTTTGACGTTCTGCGATGAAAGAAATCCTAAGAAGCAATGTACTGAACAGGGCAATTAAAATAAAGCTACCTACCCAACCTTGCTCTTCGCCAAGGGTACAAAATATAAAATCAGTGCTCTGTTCCGGCACAAAATCGAACTTGGTTTGGGTCCCATTTAAAAATCCTTTCCCAAAAACACCTCCAGATCCGATGGCAATTTTGGACTGAGTCACATTCCAACCTGCACCTAGTGGGTCGGCATCTGGATTGAACAATGACACCACCCTGTTGCGTTGATGGGGTTTAAGTACATCAGTCATGATAAAATCCACACTCTTCACCATGCCGACCACAAAAACCATCACTCCAATGACCAATAATATTCTTTTATAATTTTTGATCGAAAGTCCAATCACAATCAATCCTATAGTACCTGCCGCTATATATATAATTGACTGATCTACCAATAAGGAAACAATGAAAAGCACAATAACCCCAAATCCTGCAACAAACAGCATAGGTGAAAGTCCTTCTCTAAAATAGACAATGACAAAAGCCCCAAACACCATAGCTGATCCTAAATCTCCTTGCAACATGATCAAGGCAATAGGAAGTCCTATTAAACCTCCGGCAATGA
>CAXBNB010000768.1:0-2426 GCA_963976505.1 uncultured Reichenbachiellaceae bacterium | reverse complement strand
AAATAGTGAACCGTAGGGCCTGTTTTACTCTTTACCACATCATGTACATAATCAGGGTCAGCAGCCCACACGAAATCATGCACATCATTTGCTTCAAATTTCCATTTGAGTTTTCCGTCCTTTCCCGATTTCCCTTTCGAATTGGGTTTATCATAACCATGACCAATTTCATTGGGGTTTTGTAAAATACCGGTAGCAGCGACTACATATTTTTTATCAATGCTGATGTTGACATTGTATTTCCCCCAAGGGCTATAAAACTCTCGGGCTACATAAGGGTCTGTATGCCAACCTGACCTATCGTATTCCGCCATTTTCGGAAACCACTGTGCCATAGAGTAGCGAATACCTTCTTTACTATCTCTACCACTTCGCCTCACTTGCAACGGTACCTGACTTTCGAATGCCATCTCAAAAAACGCATTTTGATAAGGCAGAATTGGATGAGCCAGTTGTACTTCAAGTACCGTACCTGACACTTCATACTTTAGAGATTCTTCATCTTGCTTCAATGAAATCACTTTATGCCAGCCCTGCTCGTCTTCTTTCAGGTGAAAAATTCGATCTTTTACTCTTTTGTCCGGATCTTCAATTGTCCTGCTGCGCACATCCATCATGCTGCCAGGCTGAAATGCATTGAAGTACAGGTGGTAATACACATGGAACAGCGTATCGGGAGAATTATTATAATATTTTAGACGCTGACTGCCTGCAAACTGGTTGGTTTCAACATCCATGTCTATATCCATCACATACTCGACACGTTGCTGCCACCTACCCGGCTGTGCCAGGGATGTATTCCAAATGAAACTTGTCACTACAAAAAATACTACCAAATACTTCATTCTGCTCATTCTAAAAATTGAACCGCAATTTATATAAAATAGAAAACAGAAGCCTTTGTTTATGATAAAGAGCATAATAACTGTTTGATCGGAAAATTGTCATCTTGTAGTAGAACCCTCCAAAAGTTTAAAACTTTTGGAGGGTTGGGAAGTATATATCAACTATTAAATAATAGTTTCCAACACCCCTCTACTCACTTCATGTTTTCCATCAAAGCCGATAAATTCGGAGGATCTACCTAAAGCTTTTTCTGCTTTGTCTATTTCGGTTTGAAATTTCGGCAAGCGAAATAACATATCCCGATCACCCAATACAATTTTCAATTTTGCCTTGGAGTTTACAAAACTAAAATCGTCTGGTGTAAGTTCAGGAGGAAAACCACCTGCCCAAAGTATGAGGTTGGAAAATGGAATCTTTCTGTAAGCCGCCAATCGACTGATTGCTGATACTCCCTGAGAAAAACCTAAAAGATGTACCTCGTAATCGTTTAAATCAATACCTCCAAAAACATGATCCAACAAGGAATCACAATAAGACCTTTGGTTTTCCAAATCGGTACTTCGATCCTCTTTGGTCATCCAGCTCGCTCCCACATTGGTGTATTCCTTTAGGTAGAATTTTGACAATCCTTGTGGAGCCAATACGAAATGCTCTTGCGCATCAAATACGTCAAATCTTTTGATAAAATGAGCTGCCAATTGACCGTATCCATGACAAACTATCCAAATGTGTTTTGTGTTGGAGTTGATTTCATTCAAAGTAGAATAAGCAGCTTTAAATGAAATATTCAAGTGGTGATCCATATATGGTTATGCTCAAAAATGGGTGGCAGTTTAATTTTTATCATTCGGTCGAAAGTGATCCTTGGTATAGACATGTGGCAAACACGTTACTTCGACCAAAGCAAAGAGTCCCCCGAAGAGACATCTGAAGTTTGAAAAAAAAACCTTGGGAAATTCTCGCTTGCGCTTCGAATTGACGACTTGAATCTTACATCACATTCTTTGCATCTTCCAGTCGGTTGCCATTACCGTCATTCACTGCAAAATTAAAACCTTTCCTGATGCTATATCCACCGTAAGTTCCGTCGTTACGCAATGCCAAAAAGCCTACTTGAGGATTCTCTGATTTAGCTTTCCTGTTTGTTCTTTCTGCTATTATTTTACAAGCCATATCTGGCTCATAACCTTGTCGCATCAGTTCTACCACCATTGCACTACCTGCAACTCTGATCACTTCTTCTCCCAAGCCTGTAGCACATGCGCCTCCTACTTCACTGTCAATAAACAATCCTGCTCCAATGATCGGTGAATCTCCAACCCTGCCCGGCAATTTGTAGCCCCATCCGCTAGTGGTACACGCTCCTGACACATTGCCAGCCGCATCCATCGCCAACATGCCAATGGTATCATGGTTTTCCACATTGATTTTCGGTGGAGCATAGTTCGATTTTTTCAGCCACTCTTGATACCGCTTCTCAGATTTTTCTGTAAGAAGGTTTTCTTTTTTGAACCCTTGAGACAAAGCAAACTGAAAAGCCCCTTCTCCTACCAGCATTACATGCAATGTTTCTTCCATCA
>CAXBNB010000767.1:0-2432 GCA_963976505.1 uncultured Reichenbachiellaceae bacterium | reverse complement strand
GACTCAAAAATGGATTGCTGCCTATATGAATACCATAGAGATATGGGTTGACCATAGGAGAACTGGCTATCCTAAACTTCCATACAACTATAAAAACGATAGTAATGCGGATTGGGGTGTTATAGCCAAAGATTCTGAAGGCAAAACCATTGACTTCCTTAGAAGGTTGCCATTTGTAAATGCTGAACGTAACAACAACGCAGCAGGTGTTGCAGATGCCACCACAAAACTTGGAGGACCAGATGAAATAGGTACTCGCTTATGGTGGGATACTGGTGGACCAAACTTTTAAGTTGAATTAATAAAAATCAATCGGGTTGTTCAAAAGATATGTTCTTTTGAACAACCCTTTTTTTATCACTAATTTTATAAAAACCATCGGCCTTGAAACCGAATAGACTTTTTGTAAAAAAAATTTGAGGAAGTCAATAGAAATAATCTAAGACAGAAGTATCATATAAGATGGACAAAATATTCAAGATAATTACTGCTTCAATTTTGATTACTGCTTTGTTCAGCAGCTGTGGAAATGATTTTAACATCAACTACAAAGGTGATAAGCTATTTACGATTATTCCATCGGAGTATTCAAACATAACATTCAGTAATCCAGTAAAGCAAACAAAAGAAAACAACCACATCATCAACGTTGAATTCATCTCCGGTGCAGGAGTTGCAGTGGGAGACATCAATAGTGATGGCCTACCCGACCTGTTTTTCACAGGCAATCAAGTTCGAGACCGATTGTACCTCAATAAAGGCAATTTTCAATTCGAAGACATTTCAGATAATGCTGGAATAAGCACTGACAATAAGTGGTCAACTGGGGTCACCTTTGTCGATATTGACAATGACGGAGATCAAGACATTTATGTCTGTCGTAGTGTGTATCTCGAAGACGAAAAAAGCGCCAATCAGTTATACATCAACAACGGAGATCTTACTTTTACAGAACAAGCCAAAAGTTACGGACTTGACGACCATGGCTTTTCTGTCCAATCCATATTTTTCGACTATGACAAAGATGGTTTAGTCGATATGTATCTGGTCAACCAGCCCCCAAGCATTCCCGGGCAAGGAGGCAAACTCAATAAGTCAATGGCCTCCAACCGACTCTTCAGCGACAAGCTCTATAAGAACATGGGCAACAATAAATTTGAAGATTTCACCAATCAAACCAATACAAGAAATTTTGCATTTGGCTTGTCTGCATCTGTGGGAGACTTCAACAATGACACCTGGTTAGACATTTATGTAACTAATGATTTTGATGTACCCGACCATACATACCTCAACCAACAAGACGGTACTTTCAAAGATGCCTCCTATGAAACTGCCAAACACATATCAAACTTCAGTATGGGCAGTGATGTAGCCGATTATGACAATGATGGCAATCTGGACATTATGGTTGTTGATATGATGGCTGAAGACCATAAAAGAATAAAAACCCACATGGGGGCAATGAAACCCGAAGCATTCTGGAAATTGGTAAACGAAGGCGGACATTACCAGTACATGTTTAACACACTACAAAGAAACAATGGCAATGGTACATTTAGCGATCTGGCACAACTTGCTGGCGTCACCAGTACAGATTGGAGCTGGGCTCCCCTATTTGCGGATTTCGACAATGTTGATGATCTCGCATTGATTTGTAAAAACAACGCAGTTGAAAATGGTATAGGAAACTATTTGCGACTGAAGTTGAATCCTACTGACCAGCAGAATATATATGGCACTAAAGTGACACTATATCAGCAAGGTCAGTTATCTCAGGTTTTTCAGGTAACAAATACGAGAGGTTACATGTCCAAAAGCGAGGATATCGTCCACTTCGGAATGGGAAACGACTTGCAAGTGGACAAAATAGTGGTAGAGTGGCAAAATGGAGTAAGAAATATATTGGAAAAAGTAAACACCAATCAATTGGTAGAAGTTTATCAAAAAGACGCAATGTTAACTGACCCACTCACAAAAGACACCAATCAAAACCTATTGTTTCAAAATATTGCAGAGGCTTTAGGATTGGACAAAGTAGTGCAAAAAGAAAATAATTATAATGACTATTCCAAAGAAGTGCTTTTGCCCCACAAAATGTCTCAATTCGGTCCATGTATCGGAGTTGGTGATGTCAATGGTGATAAAAGAGACGATTTCTACCTGGGAGCAGCAGCAGGATATTCCGGAACTTTATTCATACAAAACAAGAATGGTAAGTTTGATAAAATAGAACAAGGCGCATGGACACAGGATCAAAAATCCGAAGACATGGGAATTGCTTTTATTGATGTAGATGGCGACAGTGACCTTGATATGTTTGTAGTAAGTGGTGGAAACGAATTTAGTCCCGAAGACACAGCCCTTCAGGACCGGTTGTACATAAATAACGGAAAAGGTAAGTTTACTAAGAAGGCAAACGGTGTTCCACA
>CAXBNB010000766.1:0-2434 GCA_963976505.1 uncultured Reichenbachiellaceae bacterium | reverse complement strand
TATTTGCAATACCTGCCAAGTATGCTATGTCGCTGAATACTGGATATCCCTTATCTGAAATACCATTGTTGAGTTGTAGACTGTTTTTCATGTATTGATGTTGGAGTCCAAGATCAATCATTTCAGAAAATTTTTGTGGATTCATACTGGCCATATTCGCTTTGGACCTTCTATTGTCTTCTGGAGTCATGTCCATTTGAGCAATATCCAACAGGCCGTCGTTATTGAAATCTGCCAAGTCAGCACCCATTCCATAAAAGGACGTATGAGCAAAAACCAAAGATGATTTTTCAGTAAAAGTTCCATCTCCATTATTGAAAAACAAGAAATCGGGACTTGCAAAGTCATTGGAAACATATATATCTGGATACCCATTCTGATCGATATCTCCCACTGTAGCACTTAATGACAACCCAAATTTTTGCACGCCGCTTTCATTGGTAACATCCACAAATTTTCCGTTTTCATTTTTATATAAATGATCAGAATCTTTGGGTTTCGTGTCCTCAAGGGCATTTCTGTAATAAACATTTGGTTTACGAAAATCAGTGTAGGGGTAGTTGGCTACATACAAGTCAAGGTCTCCATCTAGGTCGTAATCAAAGAAAGTTCCTTGAGTGCTATGGCCCGTGTCTGCTACTCCATATTGTTTGGCTTTTTCTTCAAACCGTGGGTCTCCATTTTCATCGATCCCCATGTTGATGTAAAGCAAATTTTCTGTCGTGGTAAATTTCCCTGACACACTCACGTAAATATCTAACCTTCCGTCTCCATTTACATCTGCCATTGTCACCCCTGTCATCCATCTATCGTCTCCTACTACACCAGCACTTTCCGACACGTCTTTGAAATTCATTGCTCCTTGATTGATGTACAATCGATTGGAAACCATGTTACCGGTAAAAAATAAATCCGGCAAACTGTCTCCATTTACATCACCAACTGCAACACCTCCACCCATGTATATATATGGATAAGTGAAATAGTTGATTTCTTCAGTTTCCTGAAGCCTATTTATAAAGTCAACCTTGGAATCGTTAGATGGGAGCAATTGGAAAATTTTATTGTTACCCTCAGTTTTTTCTTCGATTGTACTGCATGAAAAAACAGTACCAAAAAAAAGGGTTATGAAGATTAACCTCAAATATTTCATTCAATAATGGTTTGCATTAATTTCAGGAAATTATTGACATAAGTTTGGAAAAAGAGACTGTCTCCAAAGGATTAATAATCCTTCTGAGTCAGCCTCTTTCATTTACATTATAACCATATAATTAATAATCCTTATTTTGATCCATATTCGGATTTTGAATCACCTCACTACCCGGTAAGGGAAAGTTTATATGATGCGCTTCAAAACTAAAATCTGATCTTACGGAACTAAAGTCCCAGGTCGAAAGGTCGATTTCTCCAGCCAAGTGTCTTCTTCTCAAATCATACCATCTGTGACCTTCTTCACCAGCCAATTCCAAGCGCCTTTCGTTGAACACATGCTCTAATACAGCAGTAGAATTTTGACCCAGAGCGAAATCAGCAGGAATAGTTGCAACAGACCCGTCATTTGTGGATTCTCTAGCTCTTTTACGAATTTGATTGACAATGCCAATGGCCGCATCTGCATCTCCTCCTGATCTTACTATGGCCTCAGCCTTTATGAGTAATACGTCCGCATATCTCAAAATCCTTGGATTGTTAATCGACATGCCAGCCCAATTGGCATTGGAAACGCCGTTTCCATTGCCCCACCAATTATAGGTAAACTTAATCATGTTGTGGGGGCTTGCAGTTGGGTTTAAGGTATATTGTATCCTAGGATCCCCCACTTCATACGAACCAATAAGAGAGGCTGTAGCTTGAAAAGCTTGGTTCGCTCCATTACTACCCATATTGTTGTAGAACCCCCAAAATGCATCTAATTCACCAATGACAGAAAAATCATCAACACCACCAGGAACCCAAGGATTAGTTATTAGTGCCTGATTATTTGCCTGGTACTCAAACAACGATTCTTGACCGTTTTCACCGGTTAATACAAAGTTATCATTGAAATGATCTGTCAAACTCACTCCGCTCATTCTATCTACAGCTATAATAGCCTCGGTAAAATCTGCAGGGGTATTGTTAACAGTACCCCTAAACACTAATATTTTAGCTAACAGACCGTTTGCGGAGTTACTGGTTACCCTTCCAAGGTTAGCACTATCCCAGCTAGGTGGCAATAACGAAGATGCTTCTCTTAGGTCGAGGATCGCTTGATCCAGCAATTCTGTGTCTTTGGAATTAGGCAAGTCAGCATCCGCCAACGTTTTAATTCTAGAAGCCGATAATGGCGCTGTACCATAAGTATTCCAAAGTAAATAAAAATTATATGCCCTCAAAAACAATGCTTCTCCCAAGTGATAGTCATCCATATCAGAATACTCATCATAAGCAA
>CAXBNB010000765.1:0-2437 GCA_963976505.1 uncultured Reichenbachiellaceae bacterium | reverse complement strand
GCAATTAAAAGAGACATAAAGGAAATTCAAACTAGTAACAGTGCCATTAAACCTTTTTCGCTTGAACTGAGTCGAAGGTCCAATGACCTTTATCTAAAATCTCAAGGGGTAAGAGAAGGTGTAAACAGTTATGCCCAGTTGCCCATGCTAGCCCATGCCTGGAAAACGAAAAATAGACAGGCAGCAAAAGCCAATTAAAGGACCCAACAAAATGGGATAGATTTAATAGGAATAATTAGCTTAAAGCTTGAACCAACACCTTCTGTACTTCTTACATTCAAGTGACCACTTAATTTTTGGGCACTTTGAAAGCACAAATGGAGCCCCATACCCGTTCCTTTTTCCTGTTCAGTACCATAGGTCGATTTTATATCTTGCGAAAAAATATTTTTCAATCGATCAGGAGGAATTCCAATACCATTATCTGTAATACTAAGTGTAAGCAATTCTTCTTTACAATTAATATCGATGGTGACAAGCCCCCCTATTGGGGTAAATTTGATTGCATTTTGAACCAAGTTCCTAAAAATGAGCAGAAGTCTATCTGTTTCAATATTGATCATAGGGTTTTTATGGTAATTGATCTGGACCGTGATATCTTTCTGCTTGCCAATCACCTTCAGAATTTCTACCGTATCTTGAATAAGATCTTTCACCAAAATTTTCTTTTCCCGAACAGACTCATTTTTCAATTCGAATGAAGACCATTCCAATATATTCTCCATCATTTGATAGCTCCTTTCGAAGGTATTTGATATCTTCCTCTGAGAGATCTCCAGAGTTTATAAGCTCTAGTGTCTGTATGATGGACTGAAGTGGATTTTTAAGATCATGTGATATGATAGTAATTATTTTATCCTTTTTGTCACTGGTTTGTTTTAGGCTTTTGTTTAATTCTATCAACTCCATGGTTTTTTGCTTCACCCGGCCTTTCTGAATACCATAAAACCGTTTCAAACTAACCACCAAAATAGACACACCAATCTTCTTGGTACAGGCCAATATAGTATAGCCCTATAAAAAACACGACATTCAATCCTGACCAAAACAAATAATGCCTACTCTCAACTATACAAAGTATAAGTAAATGTACAAGTAGGAAAACGTAAAAAGTTGGTCCATTAATCCCATCGTTATTTATGAAATTAATAGCTAAGATAGGGTAGGTGGTTAGACTTGCTAGATAAAAGGAAGTTTTATAGGCACGTTTTACTCTTAATAAATACAAGTAGCTGAGAATGGTAACACCTACAAATATACAAAGACCGAATAGTAAATAATTGGAAAGGTATAAGTTCAAGCCTGTTAAAAAAAGGTTGAAAATAAAAATAATGATCAGGGCAGCATTAAGTATTTGAATTTCCATGGAAGGGTTACCCTCCCAGAAAAAAACATTCATGCCCCTCCATTTAATATTTGTCCAAAAATTTGCCTTCAAAACTATTATAGATTAAATACCCTTTTCTTGCCCAAAAACATTCGTAAACATAAAAAAATCACAATCGAACAATCCTTTATCACTTAATTTGATTTGAGGAATCACTAGCAATGCCATAAAACTCAAGGTCATATAAGGTGATAGGAGTGTGCAACCTAGCTCTTTTGCCTTTATATCAATGTCAATGTAATCTTTAGCAACCACAAAACCATCAGCATCACTCATTAATCCTGCTATTTTCAGTCCTAATACGAAGCTTTCCCTTAAATTGACCACAGATAATCCTCCTTTATTCTCTATAATCAGGTTGGCTGCCCTTGCCATTTGTTCGTCACTCGTACCCACCACAATAATATTGTGTGAATCATGAGCGACCGAAGAACCAATGGCTCCATTTTGCAAACCAAAGTTTTTTACCAAAGCTACCGCTGGTTTGCTATTTGGCTGGTACCTATTGATAACGGCAATTTTGAGAATGTCTTTTTCAAGGTCTGATACTACCTTACCATCCAAAGAAGGTACTTCAGTCATAAGAGTTGAAGTGATCAACTGAGAATCTAGCGCTTGAATTACCTTAGCTTTCCCTCCTTCGTGGATCAATTCAAAATCTTTTGCCTTTACCTTATTTGTATTAAAATTATTTATAGGACTGCAGGTCACAGGTGAAATTTTCGTCTTTCCCTCTTTAGCAACCAGTTCTCCAGAAATATAGGTTTCTAAAACATTAAAATTTATCAGGTCTTCTACCACAATAAAATCTGCTGCATCATTGGTTCTTCGGAAACCTACATCAAGATTGTAATGTTTTACTGGAGTTATGCAGCAAGCCCTAAGCACTTGAAAAAGGTCCTTTCCTTTTCTAACAGCCCTTGCAGCCAATTGGTTTATATGTCCTTCCAACAAACTATCAGGATGCTTATCATCAGAGCAGAACATTATTTGATCTGGATACTCATCCAATAGATCTATCAAGGCATCAAAATTTTTCGCCGCACTGCC
>CAXBNB010000764.1:0-2437 GCA_963976505.1 uncultured Reichenbachiellaceae bacterium | reverse complement strand
CAACAGCATAATTTGCTATTACTTTAAGTGCTGGGTTGGCGTTCATTATGTCGCCATCTATGGTGTCTGTAAGTAGGCAAAGGAGTGCATCTTTCCCCTTTACTCCGTGGATTATTTCTTCTTTGGTCAATACTCTATCTTCCGTATTCATTTCCAATTCAGTCTCCTGACGTAATCTTTTCATAACCTTTGGCGGGAGTTCTCGGGTGAGAAAAACTTTTGGTTTCATTTAATCTAATATGTGATGTATGTAAATATTTTATTCGATTTGAAAGATAAGGTCAATGCATGAGAATTTGAGTATTGTAGTCAATTTTTTAAAATGCAATTAAGATAGTTATCCATTTCTGGGCACACTTCTGTTAAATATCCATGTTTGTTTGAGTATGATTATTTGTCATACATAAAAAATATTTCAGATGTGTTTTTGGTGTAATTATTGATTTAATTGAAATTATAAACAATATTTGTCATACAAATATTTATTTCTTATACTTGTGAGAATATCAACTGACAAATACAACCAAATCAAGTGCCTGAACATCAATCTAAAATGAGACCTCTAAATCTGCGAATCGAACAAGAGATTGAGCGTTCAATTAGACATAGAGAGTACTCAGCTGGACAGAAACTACCCACGGAAAATGAATATTGCACGAAGTTTTCTGCAAGCCGAACCGTCGTTAGAGAAGCCTTGAAAAGCCTTAATTCTAAAGGGCTCATTCACATCAAAAAAGGAAGTGGTATTTACGTGACTGAACTGAGTACCAAAGGTGCTATGGACATGCTCAATTTTTATTTTGAGATGTCACAAGATAATGATTTGGTGTACAACACTATCAAGGCCAGGCAATATTTCGAACCTGAAATTGCTGCACAGGCTGCTATGAGGCGTACTGATGCCAATCTTAGAAATTTAAAGAATAGCTTGGACAAGCTGATTGCTTGCCCTTTAGAAAACGTGGAAATGGAAACAGAACTGGATCGTGAGTTTCATTCACTGGTGACGGTTTCTGCGGCAAACCCTGTGGTAAAGATTATAATGGAACCCATCTTCAATTTGATTCCTAAACACAATAAGACGGTATATGGAAAAGATGGTCCTATAGATGATTCCGATAGGAGGGATTCTACCGTGAGATATCATACAGGAATTTATGATGCCATCAAGAACAAAGACAGTAGAGAAGCATATTACCAGATGAAAGAAAGTCTATTGAAAACAGAAAAAAATCATTTGGCATTAATGGATTTTTTAAAACAAAACGATACAAATTTACAATAGCCTACTATAGAGCATGGATAAAGAGAATTCAAATAAAGAATTGAGAAGTCAAAGTTGGTTTGCACCAGCAGATGAAAAATTGGGTTTTATCAATCGTTCATGGTTGAGAAACCAAGGATGTCCTGACGATTATTTTACAGGGCGACCTGTGATTGGGATATGCAATACTTGGTCTGAGTTGACCCCATGTAATGCCCATCTCAGGGATTTTGCTGACATGGTGAAACGTGGAGTATTGGAAGCTGGTGGTGTGCCTTTTGAATTTCCAGTTACTTCTATGGGCGAAACGCTCATGCGACCAACGGCAATGCTGTTTAGAAACCTAGCCAGCATGGATACAGAAGAAAGCATCCGAGCCAATCCATTAGATGGAGTGGTGTTACTAACTGGCTGTGATAAAACCACTCCATCGACCATAATGGGTGCATGTAGTGTGGATATACCTACAATCGTAGTGCCGGGCGGGCCGATGCTCAACGGTCGCTACAAGGATGAATCGATCGGTTCCGGGACTTTTGCTTGGAAGATTAAAGAAAAGATGAGCAATGAGAATTTTACTAAAAAAGATCTCTCTGAGGCTGAAGTGTGCAACTCAAGAAGTGCAGGACACTGCATGACTATGGGTACAGCTTCTACTATGGCTTGTATGGCAGAGGCATTGGGGCTTACACTTCCAGGTGCTGCGGCCATTCCGGCTGTCGATTCTAGGAAAAAATTACTGGCTCAACTCTCAGGTAGGAGGATAGTACAGATGGTAAAAGAAGATTTATCCATTTCAAAAATACTTACTCGTGAAGCTTTCGAAAACGCCATAGTGGTGAATGCTGCTGTGGGTGGATCTACTAATTTCATCATCCACCTTCAGGCGATTGCTGGAAGAACAGGTGTGGATTTGGAATTGAAAGACTTTGATCAATTGGGTAGTCACATTCCACTATTGGTAAATTTGATGCCGTCAGGTAAGTTTTTGATGGAGGATTTCTTTTACGCTGGTGGATTGCCTGCTGTAATAAGAGAATTGAAAGATAAAATTCACAACGAAGCGATCACAGTCAATGGACTTGCCATCGGTGAAAACAACCTAGATGCAGAATGCTACAATAGGGAGGTGATTTCTACTGTGGTTGATCCTTTTCAGGAAGAAGCAGGAAT
>CAXBNB010000763.1:0-2446 GCA_963976505.1 uncultured Reichenbachiellaceae bacterium | reverse complement strand
ACTGCTGGCTCCAAGTATGCATTTTCTAATGAAAAACTAGAGCACTTGGTCGATTATTTCCTCGATGGAATATGCAAGACCGCTGTGTATGGTAAATATCCAGATGCTGGCGCAAAAAATAGGAGCATCAGTAGAAAAGGAACCCTAAAAGCCTACAGCGCACAAACGGCAGAGCGACTTTTGCTTACAACAGCTTATAGGAAAGAGGAAATACAAGAGATAGTGGATATTAGGAATAAGGATGTGAAACCCACCTTATCCCATGCCACCTTTTTTTGGCAATCCGAACATTTCACTTTTCAACGACCTGACTTTTTTGCTTCAGTTAGGATGTACTCTTCCAGGGTTCATAATATGGAACAGCCCTATAATAGTGAAGGTCTGCTCAACCATCACCGGGGAGATGGTACCAACCATATTTCCAGATCGGGAGAGGAGTATTATGACATAGCACCTGTATTCGATTACCAAAAAATCCCCGGAGCTACCATCCTGCAAAAACCAGAGCTTCCTTCTGAAAAAGAAATCCAAAAATTGGGGAAAACAGATTTTGCAGGAGCAGTAACAGATGGAAAATATGGAGCAGTGGGATTTGATTTTAACAGTCCACACGACCTGTTATGTGCTAGGAAAGCATGGTTCTTTTTTGATCAGGAGTATGTTTGCTTAGGAGCAGGTATTTCTACTAAGAGTGAACTTTCAGTGGCTACCACCCTCAATCAGTGCCTCTTAAAGGACGATGTTACTATTTCAGCAAACAGAGTAAAGTCTGTCCTTTCTAAGGGAGAAAAAACGTTTGAAGAAGTAGATTGGGTTTTTCAGGATGGAATAGGATATATCTTTCCACAACCGACCTTAGTCAATATTAAAAACGATAAAGCGCGTGGTTCGTGGTGGAAAATTAATAAACAAGCAGACTCCTCCAAGGATGAAATGAGCCTGGATGTATTCAAGCTTTGGCTTGACCATGGAGCAAGGCCAGATGATGCGAGCTATGCTTACATTGTTGCGCCTGCTACCACCATAACACAACTGGAGAAAGGTGCTTCTCGTCAAAATATAAGCATCATATCAAATACCCCTGAACTCCAAGCAGTCAAACATGAAGGGTTGGATATGTATCAGCTGGTATTTTACAAATCAGGTGAAATTCAGTTGTCTAGTGGTGTAAAACTGGTTAGTGACAGTCCTGGAATAGTCCTTTTGAAAATGGATGGCCTAACTATTTCGGAAATATCAGTTTCCGATCCTAATCGGGAATTAAGGAAAATGAACCTTTCAATTTCACTTAAGGTAGAAAAAGAAGGAGAGCGCTATCAGGCACTTTGGAACGAAAAAAGAGAGGTAAGTGATATTTCTATTGACTTACCTCAAGGTGACTATGCAGGAAAAAGTGTGACTGTGAAATTGTAATGAATAGCTGAAAACTGAAATGCAAACAATTAAATATTCAATTCTAATAATCTGTATAATATTAGTGCAGGGCTGTGCTCCTGACGCTTCCAAACCTATAATAATTGACGAGACATCACGGACAGAATCAATTGAACAAGTGATACCCATCGATTCGGTTTGGGCAGGACATCCCGTTCGTTTCAGCCTCTATACTTATGGCAACCGCCAGTACATAGCCTATTACAATGCCAATAGGAATACAGTAGTAGGGCAAAGAGACTTGGATCAATCACAGTTTTCACTTTACGTGCTGCCTCCGACTTATAGGGAAACAAGTGGAGGTACGAGTACTGTTTTGAAATGGGATAGCCATAATTCACTGACATTGGGCATTGATAAGGATGGTTTCATTCATTTATCGGGCAATATGCACGTCCATCCAATCACTTATTTTAAAAGCGAAAAACCTCATGATATTTCTACTTTGAAGCAAGAAATGCAAATGATTGGAACCAATGAAAAACGATGTACCTATCCTCATTTTATGCTTTCGAAAGAAGGGGATTTGATATTCCATTATCGGGATGGTGGCAGTGGAAATGGAAATGAAATTTATAATATTTACTCAACAGAAAATAAAAAATGGTCTAGAATGCTCGATGTGCCTTTAACAGATGGGCAAGGGCTAATGAATGCATATCAGACCCAGCCTACTGTGATGTCCGATGGATGGTATCATGTGTATTGGGTATGGAGAGATACACCGGATTGCTCTACCAATCATGACCTTTCTTACATGAAGAGCCCTGACTTGAAAAATTGGTTCAATGCATTTGGAGAGCCCCTCCAGTTGCCTGCAACCTTAGATGAAAAATCAATAATTGTTGATCCCATTCCACCAAAAGGAGGAATCATCAACCTTGCTGCTAGGTTATGTCTTGACGAAAACAATGAACCCATTTTCGCTTACCACAAATACGATACTTCTGGCAATCTGCAATTTTATTTGTCCAGAATAGAAGCAGGTAAATGGGTGTCATATCAAGTCACC
>CAXBNB010000762.1:0-2449 GCA_963976505.1 uncultured Reichenbachiellaceae bacterium | reverse complement strand
CTCTTCAAACAGTCCTCTTCTGGAATTGTCCTTATCGTTCAGTATGTTGTCCACCATACCAAGTTCGATGATCGCATAGCTGTTTGATGCTATGCCGGTATCCAAAAACAAGTTGGTGATGTCTTTCAATCGGCAGGTAATGCCGTTGAGTTGGTACTCACTTTCCCCAGATCTATAGTATCTTCTGGTAATGGTAATGTTTGAGTATTCGGTTGGAAGCAGGTTTTTTGTATTATTGAAAGACAATGAAACCTCTGCCAATTGGGTTGGTTTTCGGGTTTTGGTGCCATTGAAGATGATGTTTTCCATCTTCTCTGATCTGAGGGATTTAATTTTTTGCTCACCAAGTACCCATCTGATAGAATCTACTACATTTGATTTTCCACAGCCATTTGGTCCAACAATACCGGTTATACCTTCGTCGAAATTTATCGTTACCTTGTCCCCAAAACTCTTGAATCCCTTGATCTCTAACTTGGTAAGCTGCATTTATTAAATAGTAAATTTATGTAAGCCAACAAATCTAGAATTATTTTATAAATTTGGGTTATGGAAGACTCTAAATTGTGGTGGTATATTATTCTTGGGGCAATATATTTTCTCTCTAAATTTCTTAAGAAGAAAAAAGCGGCCAATGCTCCTGATTTGGAGACAGAAGAAATAGATGATACTGAACAACAAATGGAGCCTACCTCCAAAAGAAAAACACCCTCTTCTATTGAAGATATCTTAAAGGAGCTTACAGAAAAATCTACTCAACCTAAGGAGGTAAAACCAGAACCTCTTCCGGATCCTATTCCAGACAGAAAACCTCAGCCTATAGAAACCTATTCGAGAGAGCCTAGGCCACTGCCGTCCGCTATGAGAAATATCGAGGCAGTGATGGAGGATGAAGAGATTGATATTGTCCCTCACAAACAACTACAGCGTGATAGACCTGTGTACGAGCGTTCGTCTAAGTTCGCCATTCAGGAGGAACAAAATGACGTAGCAGAAGAAATCTATGACATGTTTCAAGAAGAAGATGGTCCAAGAAAAGCGATCATATTGAGTGAGATCCTAAATAGGAGGTATTAAATCCTGTAAAGTAATGCAATAGTAATTCCAATGTGATGCTTTATTTTTCAATAGCAACTCAAGCTTGAAACTTGTTTTTTCCATTGTATCAATTGAGGTAAATCATGAAAAAGAAAGTATTTGCTGTTTGCTTATTGATGATTATATGTGGATTGGCTATAGGACAAGTCTCAAAATACAAAAACCTTCAAGACCGCTTCTTAGAGAAAAAACAAACTTTTGTAGTGGGTCACAGAACTGCACAAAAAGGATCTGAGTTCCCAGAAAACTCTTTGTCTGGCATTGAAGATGCTATTGGTAAAATAGACATGCTTGAAATAGATGTCAGGAAAACAAAAGACGGGAAGTACATTTTAATGCATGATAAAACCATTGATCGTACAACCAATGGGAGTGGAGAAGTTTCTCAATTCACTTTCAAAGAGTTGTCGCAACTTTTCCTTGTTCATGATTCTCAAACCACAGGAGAAAAGATCCCACTTCTTAAAGAAGTACTCAAAGCAGCCAAAGGAAAGATATTTCTCTTCCTTGATTTAAAAGATATAGATAAAACTTTTTTCGATTTGATTGCTCGGCACAAGATGACTGATCAGGTAATGTGTCTTCCTAACAATAAGCCCAATGACTCTACTTTTGTAGAATTGGAATTGGCCTCAAAGAAAGGATCAAAAATTTTATTTGCACCTTGGTGCAGGGATTTGAGTAATCACAGTAAAGTCATTGATCAATATCCCAACCAAAAGATGGTACATGTGATCATTTGGCCTCAATACCAGGAGGGTTTACTGGCTGTCAAAGAGGTATGTGAACTGGCAAGAGCCAATCAAAAAACCATACTGTTTAATGTGCTGTTTTCTAAATACAACAATGCGCTTAGCAATGGTCAGGAAGACTTAATTGAACAATTGCTGGTTCTAAATCCAGATATGATTTTTACAGATTACCCGGTTTTGTTAAAGAGTTATCTTTCAAGATAGTTTACTGTAAAGTGAGTTTTTTTAGGGTTGGGTTGGAGTTCTACTTTTAAAATAGCTAATTTTAATACCGATATTTAATTCAATTAAAACACACCTATGGCTTCTTATACTATTTCCGTAAATGGAAAATCACAACAGGTAAATGTAGATTCAGATACTCCTTTACTTTGGGTTTTGAGAGATACACTTGATTTGGTTGGAACCAAGTTTGGATGTGGAATTGCACAATGTGGTGCTTGTACTGTTCATTTGGATGGTGATGCCATACGATCCTGTTCTTTTCCAGTTTCGGCTGTTGGTGAAAAGAAAATCACTACAATAGAAGGGCTTTCTGCCGACAATGATCATCCACTTCAGCAAGCTTGGCAGGAACATGATGTACCCCAATGTGGTTA
>CAXBNB010000761.1:0-2450 GCA_963976505.1 uncultured Reichenbachiellaceae bacterium | reverse complement strand
TATTGACGTAAGAAGCAGAAAGTTTGCTTTTTATCCCTTCGATTTCAGTGTCTTCAACGAATTGTACTTCATCCGGATTTTTCACCACCCTCACGTTTTTGTTTTCAAACTTCCAACTGTACCATGTAGCACTTCCTCCAAAATCTACAAAAAGAGGTCCTCCGATAGCTATTCTTCTAAAAAACCTACCTCCTGCATACCAGGAGCCAGCTGGCTTAATGGTATATAAATTACCTTCTCCGCTAGGCAAGTTTCCATCTTCCATCCAATTATTCACGCCAAAATCCACTGCAAAATAATTATGACTCAAACGACTGGTTCGGTAATCTTCTTTCCACTTTTGCTTAGTATTTTCTTCTTCCTTGTCTGAAAAAGTCAGTCTTACTTGCTCTCCATTAGAAAGTACAGCCGAAATGGTGTCAAAAGAATTAAGGTCTTTGATGTTCAATACCTTCGCAGCGGAAACAGGCACTGATTCAACTGGTGGAACCACAACGGGCATTGCTTCCGCCCTTTTATCGACTGTGATGACAGTATCTTTCAAAAAACGTTCACCAGAGTCGTCTGTAATCTGAACCAACCCATCTTCCCCGGCGGAATCAACATTAAGGTTGATTTCACGAATCATTTCATTAATATCAAACTCTTCTAAAGATTTGAGGTCTTCCTGACTGTCCACATAGATGATCAACTTGCTGTTGTTGCCCAACTCTATAATAAGAGTATCAGTCCGTTGTATTTGAGCATCATTTGCCATGCCATGGGCAAAACAGGGGATAATAAAGCAGGCTGTGAATAAAATATTTTTCATCGTATTTAATTGATTGTATTTCTAATTTTCTGATTTTGTTTTACTCATTTCACTTTTGGGATTGAATAAATAATCTTTCGCATCCCGTACATCGGCAAGTAAGTGACCAGGGAACCTTAAAATGTCTTTAAAATCAGGTTTCCTTCTTCGTGCTGTGTCTAACTTGGCAATAATCACCACTCGATGGCTATTTACTTTTTTCTTAGAAGCTTTATAAGTAATGGTTACTGATTTTGGATTCTTTCGAATCACCATGTTTTGATTGTCTTCAACTGTTGCTAAAACATCATCTAAATCATCCTCTTCCTGAAGGTCAGCAACCATCAGGTCAGAAACTATCTCACTGTCAGACTCTTCCAAAAATCTTGAATTGTCTTTCTTATATCCTTCAATCGGATCTGAATTTGGTTTTTCATTTCCTAGTACAAGAGTCTCATTTCCCAAAATATCCGGAGTATCAAGTTGCTCTATAGCTTCTTCAACAATCACTTCAGGAGGCATAATTGTACTTTTATCCAACTCTACAATGTCTCTTTGTTGGGCTTCCATTTCACGATAGTTAATATCGACCTTTACTATTGACATGGATTCTTCCTTGCCTGAGAATATATGATAAGTAACCAGACCAAAAGCCAGAACCAATAATATTGAAGCAGCAATCTGGAAATACCAGAATACAGCTTTCTTTTTCTTCTTAGCTAGGAGCACCTCCAAATCATCCCAAGCTTGGGGGCTTGGGGTAGAAGTACTGTCAGCCAGTTTTTCTCTAAAAAGTTGATCTATTTTATTACTTTCCATGCTCTATTATTTTTGGCTCTGCTATTTTTTCAAGGTCTGCCAATTTCTTCTGTAATAGTATTCTCGCTCTACTCAGCTGAGACTTAGAAGTATTCACATTAATGCCAAGTTGCTGGGCTATCTCAGCATGAGAATACCGTCCGGTAACCGCTTGGTAAGCTGTGAACCAATGCCATTATATCCTCCATATTGAGTTGACCACTGATGACTTCAAAGTCTATTTCTTTGTCTGCTGATTCTATCTCCACTTCCAGGTACATAGATTTGTTTTTCCTCAACCAACTCAGAGATTCGTTGACCATGATTCGTCTCACCCATCCCTCAAAACTACCTTCATGACGAAATTGCGAGAGCTTATCAAATACAACCATAAAGGCTTTGATCATTACATCCTGCGCTGAATCAAAATCACAGATATACCTTCTGCACACTGAGAGCATAAGTGGAGCGAACATCTCGTACAACTGTCTTTGCGATTTCTTATCGCTTTTCAAGCATCCCTTGATGATCTCATCTGTGTTTTGACTTTCAACTTTTATCGTCATTATCAGGCGGTTCAATGGGTAGATGTCAAAGTATGGAAAAAGGTTGCATGGCTTTTATTTTTTTCTAGTCCAATCAAAGTTACAAGTATTTAAACACAAAAAAACCCGCTATTTGCGGGTTTTAAGTGACTATATTTTGGCATTTCTTTAATCGTCTTTTCTCACCGAACTCAATCCGTCTTCATCAATTACCGACACTTCCGGACTCCCTTTATAATGAACACTACTCATTCCAGAGGCTTCCACATACAATTTGTCTCTGGCATAAATTTTAGCTGATGATGCACCTGAAGCTT
>CAXBNB010000760.1:0-2450 GCA_963976505.1 uncultured Reichenbachiellaceae bacterium | reverse complement strand
CAGTTGGGACTGGGGCTGAATGCCGGACATGACCTAGATTTAGATAATCTGGCATATTTCGACAAAAACATCCCAAATTTAGATGAAGTGTCAATTGGTCATGCCGTGATTTGTGATGCTTTATATTTCGGATTAGAAAATACTATACAATTATACCTTAGACAACTAACACATTGAGTCAGATTTTAAATCACAGAGTACTAGGAGAAGGTCAACCGTTGATCATATTGCATGGATTGTTTGGGTCGCTTGACAATTGGATTACTCTTGGCAAAAGATTTTCGGAGCATTTCAAAGTAGTGTTGGTGGATCAGAGAAATCATGGAAAGTCATTTCATGACGATGCTTTTGATTATGGTGTGATGGCTGAGGATTTAGAAAACCTAATTGATCACCTGAGTTTGGAAAATTCAATCCTACTTGGGCATTCTATGGGGGGAAAGACTGTCATGCAGTTTGCGGCATTGAAGGGTTGAAAAGTGTGCCTTTGACTTCTTTGGAAAAAAGAGATGATGCAGAATCAGTATTGTTAAAGTACATACCTGATTTTGGCACACGAACCTTCTTGCTAAAAAACCTGAAAAGAAATACTGACGGTTCGTTTTCGTGGAAGATGAATCTTGATACAATTAGTGACAACATACAAGAGGTGGGCAAAGAATTGGACTATTATTTACCCATCGAAATGCCAATTCTATTTATACGTGGAGGTGATTCCGGTTATGTGAAAGACAAAGATATGGATGATATTTCAGAGATATTTCCTAATGCCCAATTTGAGACTATAAATGGTTCGGGACATTGGTTACACGCTGATAACCCCGATCAGTTTTATGATTTGGTAATGAAATTTACTGTTTAACAGAAAGAAATATAATGAACAAAGGCAAATTGATTCTCATTCCAATTGTAATTTCTGAAGGGACACATGATTTAGTAATTTCAGAGTATGTCAGGTCAACAATAAAAGGGCTGGATTATTTTTTAGTAGAGAACATCCGAACAGCCAGAAGGTTTATTAGTAGCCTGAAACTGGAAGTAAAAATTGAATCTTTGAACTTTGGATTACTTGATAAAGGCACTCGAGCTGATAAAGTAAAGGCTTTGTTGCGTCCGGTATTTGAAGGGAAAAATGTAGGAGTTATGTCCGAGTCCGGGTGTCCAGGGGTTGCTGACCCAGGTTCATTGGCAGTTGATTTTGCACATAAAAACGGCATTCAAGTAGTGCCCATGGTTGGCCCTTCATCTATATTAATGGCTTTGATGTCTTCAGGTTTCAATGGGCAATCCTTTGTTTTTCATGGTTACATTCCGATTGATAAGGGAGAAAGAATAAAAAAAATAAAGCAAATGGAAGAACATGCACATCAGTTGAAGCAGACTCAAATTTTCATGGATACTCCTTATCGCAACAGACATTTATTGACGGATTTAATTGAAAGTTGCAACCCGCAAACCAAATTGAGTATAGCAAGAGATATTACAGGAGAAAAAGAATTGATTCAAACCAAAACATTGAAAGAATGGAAGTCTGTTAAGGCACCTGATCTTCATAAAATCCCAGTCATTTTTTCATTGTATTTCTAAGATTTTCGTTAAAATTCCATTTAGTTCACAATAAAGTATAAATTTGCCCGCTTAAAAATAACCATTTAAATATGCCATATTTATTTACATCAGAATCGGTATCAGAAGGACATCCAGACAAAATCGCAGATCAAATATCTGACGCACTTATTGATCATTTTTTAGCATTTGATAAAAATTCAAAAGTAGCATGTGAAACTCTAGTTACGACTGGGCTTACTGTTCTTAGCGGAGAGGTGAAATCAAGTGCATACCTTGATGTTCAAAAGATTGCCAGAGATGTAATTAACAGAATAGGTTATACAAAAGGAGAGTATCAGTTTGACGGAAATTCTTGTGGAGTGATTTCAGCAATACATGAACAATCACCGGATATCAATCAAGGCGTAGAGAGAGAGAACGAGGAAGAACAAGGAGCTGGAGATCAGGGAATGATGTTTGGATACGCTACCAATGAGACAAAAAACTATATGCCTTTGGCGTTAGATTTATCACACAAATTATTGATAGAATTGGCGGCAATGAGAAGGGAATGTTCAGACATCCCATACCTTAGACCTGATGCTAAATCTCAGGTGACTATTGAATATAGTGATGACAACAAGCCTCAAAGAATAGAAGCGATTGTTATCTCAACGCAGCACGATGATTTTGATGAAGAAAAGGCAATGCTTGCCAAAATCAAAAGTGATATTATCAATAAATTGATTCCAAGGGTAAAAGCTCAATTGGAACCTGAGCTACAGGCACTTTTCAATGATAAAATCAAATACCACATCAACCCTACTGGAAAGTTTGTAATTGGTGGGCCTCATGGTGATACTGGACTTACTGGTCGTAAAATTATAGTAGATACTTATGGT
>CAXBNB010000759.1:0-2451 GCA_963976505.1 uncultured Reichenbachiellaceae bacterium | reverse complement strand
GGTAGCAGTTGATTCTTATGGTACGCTATGGCAGTCAGACAATGACGATGATGGCAACCAGGGAGTGCGTATCAACTATGTGATGGAGTATGGAAATTTCGGTTATAAAGATCAAATGACTGGTGAAGGATGGAGATCAAAGAGAACTGGAATGAGTGACAGCATTCCGCTGCGTCACTGGCATCTAAATGATCCTGGAGTTGTACCTAACCTGCTTCAAACAGGAGCTGGATCACCTACAGGAATCGTTTTATATGAAGGAAATTTGTTGCCCGATGTATTTCAAGGTCAAATCATACACACCGATGCTGGACCAAATGTAGTAAGGAGCTATCCAGTGAAAGATGATGGCGCAGGCTATAAAGCCACAATTGTAAATGTATTAAAAGGAAACAAAGACCAGTGGTTTCGTCCTTCGGATGTATGCGTGGCTCCTGATGGTTCTTTGTTGGTGTCCGATTGGTACGATCCCGGTGTTGGTGGGCATGGCGTTGGTGACCTCAAACAGGGCAGGATCTTCAGAATCGCACCAAAAGGCAATCGATATGACATTGAAAAACCGTCTATAAAAACTGAAAAGGAAGGTATTCAGGCTTTGCAAAGTCCTAATATGGCTACTCGATATTTAGGGTTTACTCTACTGGAGTCAATGGGAAGTAAAGCTGAAACTGGCCTTAAAGAAATGTGGGGTTCTACTAATCCTATATTTAAAGCCAGGGCATTGTGGTTGTTGACTAAATTGGACGACAAAAGGCAGAGCTATTTAAATGAAGCCATGAGTGATAAAAATTCAGACATTAGAATTACTGCCATCCGAATAGCAAGAAACTATCCTGAAACACTAAATCCTATTTTGAATCAATTGTCAAAAGATGCTAACCCACAGGTGAGGAGGGAAGTGGCGATTGCACTCAGAAATGATAATTCGGCAGCAGCGGAAGGTTTGTGGGTGGATTTGGCACTACAATATGACGGAAAAGACAGGTGGTACTTGGAGGCACTTGGAATTGGAGCGCAGAATAAGTCATCTAAGCTGTACCAAAAGTGGTTGGCTAAAGTTGGTAGCAAATGGAATGATAAAGCGGGAAGAGACATAGTGTGGAGATTGAGAGATGATCAGACGCTTGATAAACTGGTGGAACTTATCAGTACCTCTCCAGAGTCTTGGGATGACAAGTTGAGGTATTTCAGGGCCTTTGATTTCCATACCGAAGCAGCCAGAAACAGCGCTTTGTTGAGCTTGGTGAAGAAAGACAGCAAAAACAAAGATCAGGTGGTCATTACCGCATTGTCACATTTCTCAAATGATTTTGCCGCTAAAAATCCTGAAATCAAAAAGATGCTCAATGCCTCTTTGAAGTCTTATAAGGGCACGACTGAATACTTGAAATTGGTGAGAAAATTTGATCTAAAATCAAAAGCCAAGGAAGTTTTTGCTCTTGCGCTGGATAGTGCTCAAAGTCAAATAGGAATAGAGGCATTCAAGTTGCTCATAGACATGGACAAACAAAATTTTATTGTGGCCAGTATCAACAAATCCAACGCTGCTGTAGTAGTGGACTTATTGGGCAGCACGGACGATTGGGAAGCAATGAACTTATTGGCTGATATGATCATAGATGATTCTAATGAAAATGTTTTACGAGAACGTGCATTAAATTCAATGGGCAAAAGCCGTCGGGGACAAAGAAGGTTGATCAATTTTATCGAAAATGGAGATTTGCCAGCTTCTATGGACTCAGTGGCTATAATAGTATTTTTAGCTTCAGGACATGAAGATTTACGCAAGCAGGCTTCTGGTTTGTTGCAAAGCCCTGAATTGGACAATGGAAAAACATTTTCACCGATTCATCAACTGGTGAAAAAGGATGGAGATGTCGCCAATGGAGAAAAAGTATTTCAGCGAACTTGTGTTGCTTGTCATCAAGTGAATGGAAAGGGAATAGACTTTGGCCCTAAGCTTTCGCAAATAGGAAGTAAACTAGCGAAAAGTGCCTTATTCAAAGCCATTTTAGATCCTTCAGAAGCCATTAGTTTTGGATATGAAGGTGTGGACTTGAAAATGAAAGATGGCACTGAGGTGAGAGGTTATATCGCCAGTAATACTGAAAATTACATCGAATTGGTGTTGATGGGAGGGTTGAAAAATCGATACCAAAAAAGTGACATTGAAACTACAGTACCGATGGAAGGTTCTTTGATGACCTCTATGGCAGTAGCGATGGAAGAGCAGGAATTGGTGGATTTGGTTTCATACCTTGAGCAACTTAAATAAGAGATAGGTAATCCTGTAGGTCTTGGTGTTTTACGTCAAGACCTGTATGGTTTAAGTAAGAAAATGAGGGGGTGCCTGAAATTCTCATGTACTTTCCAGAAAGAAACCTTACAGGTCTTTTCTTAAACGGCAAGCGAATGCGCTCAAAACATCGTATTAGATTCCATCATGATTTC
>CAXBNB010000758.1:0-2451 GCA_963976505.1 uncultured Reichenbachiellaceae bacterium | reverse complement strand
GTTTCAGAGTTGCAATTTATTTAAATAGAGAACTATTCAAAAAGTCCTAGCTGGTCTTTACCATTTTTTTTATCATCCTTCTTGATATCAAACTCAATAGATGATCCTATGTCCAACCCTTTGTCTTCCTTTTTGGGCTGTTCAGGTGGTTTGTTGGTTTTTTCTTTCTCCGATTCTTCCTCTACCTCATGTTTAATGTCCTCTTTTAGTTTACTCAAAAAATCAACATTTTCAGCGGGCTCTGCCTTTTCTACTGGAGCATCTTGTGTTTCCGTTGTTGTTTCTTCTTCCTTTACTTCAGGCTCAATTTCTCTTGTTGATGTAATGGTCTGAACAGGAAACTTGTTGCCAAGTGCTTTCCATCCTTTTACTTCAATCAAATCCGAGAGGTCAAAAGTTTCGGTGCTCTTAGTGCTTTCTCCTTTCTTTTTGTAATTGACCTCAATCATTGGTGCTGAGAATAATGACAAGTTGATCAATTTCGATCCCTTTTCCTCACTGATAAACTTATATTCTTTGTTCAACGTCAGTGTTTCAATTTGAAAACGCTTTACATAATAAGTCTTAGAAACACCGTCCTGATATACAACAGAAACGGTCATCTCAGGATCAAACTTCAAGATCTTCAAGATATTGTTGTTGTTATACCTATTAGAAAGCTCAAATGTACTCAGTTCATATAAACCATCTTTGTAGAAGGCAATGATCTTATCTTCAGCTTGGAAGTTACCCAAGTGCTCACCCCTGTCATCTGTATTGAGACGTCCGATGGATTTGTCATACCAAATATCTAAACCTCCCAGAGTAGATTTTCCAGCGGCTTTCAGGTCTATCTTTCTCACAGGATATCTTGTAAGGATATTTCCTCCTGCACCCCTTCCTTTTATTTCTATGTCTGCAAAGTCAAAATCAAATACTTTCTTACGCGCTTTTGCACCGGCTGTCAGATAAACGGTCACCAACTCAGCTTCTCCATTTGGATTGGCAGTGAAGTAATGTACCTTAGACCCCTTTTCACTTTTACCTAGGTTGTATTCCTTTTCCCTAGTGATGGAGGTTACACAAAATCGTTTGGCAAATGTTCTTCCGTTTCCACCATCCACATAAGCCATATTATAAACCATTCGGTCATCATTCTTCCTGAAAACACCTGCATACAATATGTCTTTACCCACAAACACTTTGTCTTGGATCCTGACTACCATGAATTTCCCATCCTTTCTGAAAGCGATGATGTCATCCAAATCTGAACATTCACCCAGGTATTCGTCCTTTTTAAGGCCATATCCTATAAAACCATCCTTGTAGTTTACATACAACTTTTGATTGTTGGCAGCAACAACCGTAGCTGTAATGGTTTCAATAGATGAAATTTCAGTTTTTCTTTCTTTCCCCTTTCCGTATTTCTCTAGCAATCGCTCATAATAAGCTACTGTATAGTCTATTATGTTTGCCAAGTGATACTCTACTTCTGCCAATTCTTCCAGCAATTTCTTCATCAACTCATCCGCTTTGAATGAGTCAAACTTGGAAATTCTTTTGATCTTTATTTCAGTAAGGCGAATGATATCATCACGTACTATTTCCCTATAAAATTGTGACTTATAAGGTTCCAGTCCAGAATCGATGGTTTCGAGTACAGCTTCCCACGTTTCGCATTCTTCTATGTCTCTATAAATCCTGTTTTCGATGAATATTTTTTCCAAAGAGGAAAAAAGTATTTTTTCTAGCAATTCATTCTTACGAATTTCAAGTTCTCTTCTCAGCAAATCCACGGTCTGATCTGCATTTTTCTTTAGAATTTCATCAACAGTCAGGAAGATAGGTTTGTCTTCAACAATCACACATGCATTGGGCGAGATAGAAACCTGACAGTCTGTAAAGGCATACAAAGCATCAATAGTGATGTCCGGTGATTGACCGGGTGCTATATCCACCTGTATTTCGATATCCTTGGCCGTATTGTCAATTACTTTTTTAATCTTAATTTTCCCTTTGTCATTGGCTTTGACAATGGATTCTATCAAACTGGTAGTGGTAGTTCCGTAGGGTATGTCCTTGATCACCAAGGTGTTTTTATCCACCTCTTCAATTTTCGCTCTTACCTTCACTTTACCTCCCCGTAATCCTTTGTTGTATTCAGATACATCAATGGTACCTCCAGTGAGAAAATCAGGATAAAGCTTAAAACTCTTGCCTCTTAAATGTTTGATACAAGCGTCGATCAATTCACAAAAATTGTGGGGAAGGATTTTTGTGGACAAACCCACTGCGATACCTTCTACTCCTTGCGCCAAAAGCAATGGGAACTTTACGGGCAATGTGATAGGTTCTTTCTTCCTACCATCATAAGACAACTGCCATTCGGTTGTTTGAGGATTGTAAAGTACATCCAGAGCAAACTTAGACGGACGGGCTTCAATATACCTAGAAGCTGCCGCTCTGTCCCCT
>CAXBNB010000757.1:0-2454 GCA_963976505.1 uncultured Reichenbachiellaceae bacterium | reverse complement strand
ATCCATGAAGTTGACCCTCGACACCTGACTACAACGACTACTTCTGGAATCAATAAAGAGCTTGCAGATGTAATCAAGGGCAGAGCTCCAGATTTAGATTTCTTAAGCATACAGGTGTATGCTGCCATCGCGAATCTTCCAAATGATATAAAGAAAAGTGGCTGGACAGGACCTTATATGATTACAGAGTGGGGTGCTACAGGGCATTGGGAAGTAGCTGTAACTGATTGGGGAGCACCGGTTGAACAAAATAGCACCATTAAAGCTGAAAGGTATTTAGAGCGATACAATAGCAAAATAGCTCCATATATGAACCAGTGCATTGGTTATTATGTGTTTCTATGGGGGCAGAAACAAGAAAGAACGCCTACATGGTACGGCATGTTTTTAGAAGATGGAACCGCCACTGCCTGCGTGGATGCAATGCATTATGTGTGGAACAATACATGGCCCGAAAACAGAGCGCCCAAAATGGAGGCTTTGCTCTTGGCTGAAAAAAAAGCACATGAAAATATTCGACTTAAATCAAATCAAAGTTATGAAGCCAAGGCGATTGTGTTGGATGTGGATGGAGATGAGATCGCATACAAATGGGAGATAAAGGCTGAAAGTAACGCAGATCAAGAAGGGGGTGACGCAGAAAAAATTCCTGATACAATTACCGGTCTGATTGAAAATTCTGATTCGGAAATAATAACCCTGACAACTCCTGATAAAGAAGGTCCCTACCGCTTGTTTGTATATGCTTATGATGGAAACGGGCATGCGGCACATGCCAATATTCCGTTTTTTGTTGAGGGTGGGATATAGTCAATTCAAGGAATTACTGTTGAAATAGACTAATAATTCAACGGAATAAAAGGAAGTTAAATGCAATTAATCGAAAAGCATTTTAATGAAATGCTTCAGAGCGGGTTTCAAGAGGGAAAAGCAAACAGAATTAACAAAGGACAATCACTAAAATCTAAAATGTCAAAACATACCAATTCAATATATGTTGGAAAAAGCAATCACACGATTTCATCTAAAGAAATTAGCGGTGATTTGGTAAACTTTCAAGGAGAGGAATATTATAAAATCAGTAATTACGATAACATGCCTCCTTTCTTTATGACGGTAGTGAGTTTTTCAGATCATTGGTTATTCATTTCCTCCAATGGTGCCTTGTCTGCAGGCAGAAAGAATCCAGACAGCTCTTTGTTTCCTTATTATACTGTTGACAAAATTCATGATGCCCATGAAAACACAGGAAGTAAGACAATAATTATTGCCAATGTCCAAGGGCGAAAAATGATTTGGGAACCCTTTTCAGACAGGTACAAGGGAGTTTACGATATATCAAGGAATATTTATAAAAATACAGCAGGCAATAAGGTCATTTTCGAAGAAATAAATGATGACTTGCAACTTACATTTAGATACGCCTGGAATACTTCTGACAAATACGGGTTTGTGCGTCACTCAGAAATAGTCAACCAAAACGAATTAGAAATTCAACTGGAGTTTGTAGATGGAATACAAAATGTATTGCCCTATGGGGTCGACCGGGTGTTGCAGCAGACCTATAGCAATCTGGCAGATGGTTACAAAAAAAATGAGCTTCTTGAAGACACAGGAATAGGTCTCTATATGCTCAGTTCGATTATAGTGGACAAGGCCGAACCCAGTGAAGCACTAAAGACCAATGTTGTATGGTCTCTAGGTCTTGACCATCCGACGTATTTAATCTCAAACCAACAGTTGGATAAATTTCGATGTGGGGAAGGCATGGTTACCGAAAAAGATATTCGGGCAACCAGAGGTGCCTATTTTGTTAGCAAAGTGATTTCTCTGATGGCTAATGAAAGCAGTAAATGGTCTCTTATTGCCGATTTGAATAAGGATGCAGGAGAGATAGCAAGTTTAAGAGCCCAGCTCAACTCGAATGCAATAGGCTTGGAAGCTATTATCCAAGACATTGACCACAGTAGTGAACAACTCAATATTTTGTTGGCTAAGTCAGATGCATTTCAGCAGACTTCTGATGAATTGAGCATAAAAAGGAATCTCTCAAATGTATTATTCAACATTATGAGGGGTGGCATTTTTGAAAACAATTACCTCATTCAAAAAAGCGACTTTGTCAAGTTTGCTGAAAATGCGAACAAAAACATTGTCACCCATAGAAGTGATTTCTTCAGTTCTTTAAATGAGGAAATCGACTATAAAAAATTGATCTCACAAGCAGAGCAAGCTGGTGATTCAGGAATCATCCGCTTGTGCTATGAATACCTTCCATTGTCCTTTAGCAGGCGTCATGGAGATCCATCTCGACCGTGGAATCAATTTTCAATCAATGTAAGAAATGAAGACGGGAGCAAAAGTTTGGATTATGCTGGCAACTGGCGAGACATATTCCAAAACTGGGAAGCCTTGAGCCTTTCTTTTCCTGAATTTATAGAAGGAATGATTTCC
>CAXBNB010000756.1:0-2456 GCA_963976505.1 uncultured Reichenbachiellaceae bacterium | reverse complement strand
GCCAGCGGCTAAACCAGGTTTGCTTAACAAACCTTGGGATATATTCATTAAAAATGGAGATCAAATCAGGCTGGATTTTGAAATTCTGACCAAAGATCGGAAGTCCATAAGCATAGATGATCCACATACTAGGATTTACAACGAAAAAAACATCTTTGTTGAAGAAGGGGCTGAAGTAAAAGCTGCAATTCTGAATGCAGAAAATGGCCCCATATATATTGGTAAAAATGCCAAAATTCATGAAGGTGCCATTATCAGAGGGCCATTTGCCTTGTGTGAGTTTGGCCAAGTGAATATGGGTGCAAAAATTAGAGGAGACTCTACCTTTGGCCCACACACTAAAGTCGGAGGTGAGGTAGCCAACTCTGTGATCATGGGGTACAGCAACAAAGGTCATGAGGGATATTTAGGAAGTTCCGTAATAGGCGAATGGTGCAATCTCGGAGCTGATACAAACACCTCCACCATGAAAAATAATTATACCAAAATCAAAATGTGGGATTATTCCAAGGATTCATTTGTTAAAACTGGTTTACAGTTTTGTGGGTTAATCATGGGAGATCATTCCAAATGCGGTATCAATACGATGTTCAACATTGGCACAGTGGTCGGAGTAAGTGCCAATATATTTGGTTCGGGATATCAGAGAAATGTAATACCTTCGTTCAGCTGGGGTGGGTCAAAAGGATTTACCATATATAAATTAAGCAAGGCAAAGGAAACAGCCGCTAAAGCTAAACTCAGAAAAATGGACGAATGGTCTCAAGGGGATGAGAATATTTTCGATGAAATATTTGAAAGATCAACGAAATACAGAATTTGGGAAAACAAAAATGAATTATGAGATTTTCTGATATCATCGGTCTTGAAGAAACCAAGCAGAAACTTATTTCTGCGGTAAAGGAAAACCATGTCGCTCACGCACAGTTGTTTTTTGGACAGGAAGGCAGTGCCAACCTTGCCATGTCGTTGGCTTTTGCCACCTACATCAACTGCACCAATCAATCTGATACAGACTCTTGCGGAGAATGTTCCTCGTGCAAAAAAATTGACAAACTGGTTCACCCGGATTTGCAATTCGTTTTTCCTGTAAGTTCTACCAAAAAAGTAACCGGAAAAAATGTAGTAAGCTCAAGCTATTTGCCCGAATGGAGAAACTTCGCATTGGCAAGCCCATACAGTGGCGTAGAACAATGGTCTTCCTTTTATGGTGCTGAAAACAAGCAGGCCAATATTTCAAAAGAAGAAAGCAGAAATATTATTAAGAATTTATCTCTTAAAGCTTTTGAGGCTAAATATAAAATAATGCTCATCTGGCTGCCGGAATACATGCACGTGAATGCCGCCAATGGCATTCTAAAAATACTAGAAGAACCACCAGCAAAAACCATTTTTTTGTTGGTAACCAACGATTACGAAAAACTACTCACAACCATACTTTCCAGGTGTCAATTGCTCAAAATCAGGGATTTCAATGAAGAAGAAATAGTTGAGCACCTAGAAAAACAGCATAGCGTTGATAGTGTAAAAGCAACTAAAATAGCAGCGCTAGCAGAAGGAAATCTAAACAAAGCTGTCCTCCTCATCAATGAAATAGAAGATGATGCTCATAAGATGTTTCGTGATTGGATGCGCTTGTGCTGGACCAGAAACTTCTCAGAGCTGACTTCCATGAACGATATGTTCTCTTCCTTGAACAAAACAGCTCAGATGACGCTTTTACTTTATGGCTTAAACATGATGAGAGAAGCCCTAATTGCAAAGGTCTCTACAGTAAACGTGCTCAAACTGAACGAAGAAGAAACTGGATTTGTCCAAAATTTCGGAAAGGCGTTAAGCCTTACTGTTTTGGAAAAAATATCAGAAGAACTTAATAAAGGTCATTACCACCTAGGCAGAAATGCCAGTTCAAAAATTCTCTTCATGGATATGTCCCTGACGATAGGAAGGTTGATGACATCTAAATAGCATTAAAAAAATGAAAATAAGGATAGGAACTAGGGGAAGTAAGTTGGCGTTGTGGCAAGCATATCATGTGCAGGATTTGTTGGAAAAAAATGGGGCAGAAACGGAGATTGTTACCATCGAAACCAAAGGCGATAAAATTTTGGATGTGAGCATTTCCAAAATAGGGAGTAAAGGTGTTTTCACAGAGGAAATAGAAGAGCAACTGGCTTCCGGAACTATTGACATAGCCGTTCACAGTGCCAAAGACATGCAGTCAGAGTTGCCAGAAGGGTTTGAGCTTATTGCAATAGGTGAAAGAGAAAAAGCAAGTGACGTACTTATTTCAAACAATAAAAACCTTGATTTAAATAATCCCAAATTAAAAATTGGCACCTCTTCAACAAGAAGAATCGCTTTTTTGAAAAAATACTATCCGGAAGTGAGCACAGTGCCTATCCGTGGCAACTTGCAAACCCGGATCAAAAAAATGGAGGAAGGGCAGTGTGATG
>CAXBNB010000755.1:0-2457 GCA_963976505.1 uncultured Reichenbachiellaceae bacterium | reverse complement strand
GATCAATTTTAGGCTCCATGTTCTCATACGATGCTTTTTGCAGGCATGGAAAAGTAATAAAAAAACTTGCGCCTTTGGCTTTGCATTCAGCTTCAAAATTCGTAATTAATTCTATTGCTTCTGAGTTGAAGTCTCCTATAGGGGACTTGTATGATCCGAATGGAGATGGCTTCAAATCCCAATGGGTATCAATATCTCCATATGTATTATATGATTCACGAAGGTAAACTACGTTTTCAACGATTTTCTGATTTGGTATCAGGTAGTGTTTGAAAAAACCATTTATTTTTTCAATTGAGTACTTGGGAAAAAATTGACTCAAATAGAACCATTGGAGCGGAGAAATATACCTTTTTGCCTCTGGGTAGGTGTCAAATAAAACGTAGAATAATATTTTATCACCCTTCACCGACGAGCCGTAAAAATTTCTGTATTCAGGAGAAAGAATGACGATATCATTCTTCCTTACATGCTCTCTTACGAAAGAGATGTCGAATTGCATGCCATATCCTCCCTGTATGCTTGTGTTGACTACATTGTACCCGGTTTTATCTTGAATCTCTTTGCTATTTATTCCAAAGCTGAGATTTGACCCTCCGACAAGAATAATTCTGGGTTCGGTTGTGTTTTCAAGTAATTTTATTTTATCAATGATAGAATAATGTAAAGATCCTTCGATCGGTTTATTTGGAAGAAATAAAGCAATAAGGATAACAATGATTGGTATTCCCAGTGCATATGAAATGGATTTGATATAACTCTTGTTCATTTATATTTTAGAATTGAAAATAGATAAACTCTTGAGGGTTGTCTTTAAATGCCATAATTAGATAGGTAAGAAAGTAAAAGAACGACCACCTTAAAAAGTCAAGTATTTTTTGATTGCCTAAAAAATGCAAACCATGCTGATGGCTCTTTTGCAACCATTCAGTGATCACTACTAGTAATATGATTAAGCATACTCCAATAGGAAATATGTCTGGTATTGAGAAAAAAGAAATTGCAAAGATCCCTGATAAATAAGCAAATGCATGGGAAATACTTTCTGCTCTGAAAAATATCCATGCCATAGTGACCAATGAAAATGTAGTAATGATTTGGAATAGTACTTTTAAGCTTGAGAAAGTTCCTACTTCTGCGATTGAGTTCAAATACTTCCTGTTTCTATTGAAAATAAGAAGTGGCAGGAAGAATAGCGTATGTAAAAAACCCCAAAAGATAAAAGTCCAGTTGGCTCCATGCCAAAACCCACTAACCAGAAATATGACCATTGTGTTCCGGATTTTCATGCTGATATTACCTCTACTCCCGCCTAAAGGAATGTATAGGTAATCTCTGAACCACGTTGATAAGGAAATGTGCCAGTGCCTCCAAAACTCAGCTATGTCTCTGGCAAAGTATGGATATGTAAAATTCCTCATCAGATTAAATCCAAATAGTCGTGCTGTGCCAATTGCAATATCTGAATAACCTGAAAAATCGCCATAGATCTGAAATGAAAAGAACACTGCTCCAAGTACAAGGGTGCTGCTGCTGTGATCCTGATAATTCGAGAAAATATCATTTACATAAACAGCACAGTTGTCAGCTAGAACAATTTTTTTAAACAATCCCCATAAAATTTGTCTTAAGCCATCCATCGATTTTGTGAAATCTTGAATTCTTTCTTTTTGAAATTGAGGCAATAAGTTGGTCGCCCTTTCAATAGGGCCAGCTACCAACTGTGGGAAGAAACTTACAAATGCGAAAAATGAAATAATATCTTCAGTCGGCTTCAGTTTTCTGTTATATACATCTATGGTATAACTAAGGGTTTGAAAAGTATAAAAGCTTATGCCAATTGGCAAGATGATACTTAAGGTGTTAATGGACGGTTTAGAGCCAAAGAAAGAAAATGCAGTGATAAAGTTTTCAAGAAAGAAATTGTAGTATTTGAAGACACCCAACAATCCAATATTGACTATAATGCTTAGTGCCAGAAGAGACTTTCTTTTTTGCGGGTTTAATTCGTTTGACAACAACCTTCCGAGCATGAAATCCACTAAGGAACTAAATGCAATCAGTGCAAGAAACCTCCAGTCCCACCAGCCATAAAAAAAGTAGCTGGCAATAAACAGTAAGGTATTCTGAACCTTTAGATTTCGACCAGTTGCATACCAATAAAGCAAGTAAACGATAGGTAAGAAAACAAAGAATTCAATAGAATTGAAGAGCATGTTTATTGTTTAGTAATAATTGCAATGATAACAAGAAAACGCACTATTCAAAAGCAACTTTTTTTGGGTAAACCCATGACTAAAGGCATAAAAAAACCACCAACTGAATTAACAATCGGTGGTTTTTAATATATGTTAAAGATTACTTCTAAACCGATTTTTCAGGCTTAGGAAGCAATACTTTTCTTGATAATCTGAATTTGCCTGTTTTAGGATCTACCTCAGTAAGTTTGACTTTGAT
>CAXBNB010000754.1:0-2465 GCA_963976505.1 uncultured Reichenbachiellaceae bacterium | reverse complement strand
GGATAGAAATACAGGTGAACGTAAAGAACAAACCGAATGGCACAATGTAGTGCTGTGGACTCCTCTTGCTGAAATAGCCGAAAAGTATCTTACAAAGGGAGGTCAGGTATATATAGAAGGTAAGTTGACGTCTAGATCATACGATGATAAAGAAGGCATCACGAGGTATCGAACTGAAGTCGTAGGCAGAGAAATGACACTGCTGGGTAGCCGTCCTTCTTCTGAAGATGGGGCGCAAAGTGAAACCAGTAATACAAGCTCTACCACATCGACGGAATCGGCTAGTAGCGAAACCGAAATTGACGATCTGCCGTTTTAGATTTATTATAATATTCATTTCTTATGGACGATCCTTTTCCGGGGTTATTTGAATTATCCGCAATATTATCAACATTAGATTTTTATTTTGTTGCTTTTATTACCCTAATAGTGATTGTTCTTTTTGGACTTTCTGCGTTGGTCTCAGGATCTGAGGTGGCTTATTTTTCGCTATCACAAGATCAAATAAAAGAAAGTAAAGACTCTGACTCTTCTCAAATTCATCGAATATATCAGTTGCTCTCCAACCCAAAACGGTTGTTGGCAACTATCCTTATACTCAACAATTTTGTGAATATTGCTATTGTAATGATCTGCACATATTTTACCTGGCAAATTACAGGCAGTAAAAATACGGAAGGCGCTATTTTAATCACCTTGACAACCTTAGTTACTGTTGCCATAGTGTTTATTGGAGAAATTGTTCCAAAAATCTATGCCAATCAAAACAATTTCATTTTTGCAAAACATACATCAGGGTTACTCTTTATCTCCTACAATTTTTTCAAACCCTTGTCTTGGTTATTGATGTCCATAAGCAACCTTATAGAGAAGAGGATTGAGAAAAAAGGGTACAATGTTTCGGTCAACGAGCTGCACCATGCACTTGAACTTACCACTGAAGGAGACGCAACAGAAGAAGAAAAAGGTATTTTAAAGGGAATTGTGAATTTTGGCACATTGTCTGTAAAACAAATTATGAAATCAAGACTTGATATTACATCAGTTGAGATTAATACAAATTTTCACGAACTTATCAATCTGGTGAAAAAAACCGGATATTCAAGACTGCCGGTGTATAATGATACCATGGACAAAATTGAAGGTATTTTATATATAAAAGACCTTCTGCCATACTTAAATGAAGATGAAAATTTTGAGTGGCAAGTTTTATTGAGACCTGGTTTTTTTGTGCCAGAGTCAAAGAAAATTGATACACTTTTTAATGACTTTCAGGAAAAGAGGGTACATATTGCCATAGTAGTAGATGAATACGGAGGCACTTCGGGATTAATTACCCTCGAAGATGTCATAGAAGAGATAGTTGGCGAAATAAATGACGAGTTTGACGAAGCATCGGATATACCATACAATAAACTGGACAATAACACTTTTATATTTGAGGGTAAAACTTCCCTTATGGATTTTTGTAGGGTTACCGGCATAGATCATTCTATTATTGATGAAGCCAAGGGCGAAAGTGAATCCGTAGGAGGGCTTTTATTGGAAATTAATTCGAAACTTCCAAAATCAGGAGAAAAGATTCACTTTCAAAATATAGTGTTTACTATCGTTGCAGTGAGTGACAAAAGGATCAAAAGAGTTCGGGTTTTTATCAATGAAAATCAATCTACAAAAGAATCTTGATGAACCCCAATTTCATCACAAAATCAAAAAAAACAGAACGTGGTTAAACCAAAAGGACATTTGAAATACACTTTTAGTTTCATAATAGCTTTAGTAGCTGTGACTTTGTTTTCATGTGAAAATGAGTTTTCTCCTAAACCAAAAGGATACAATAGAATAGAATTGCCGGAGGCTGTTTATATTCAGTTGCCTGATACCTTGCCATACAATTTTTCTTATTCTGCTTTTGCAGACATTACAAGAGACAGTTCCTGGATTTCTGAAAGGTATTGGATAGACCTAACATACCCTGAACTGGGTGCTACTATTCAAATAACATATAAACCTGTTGAAGGAAATAAGCAATTTTTGAAAGAATACCTTCATGACTCATATAACCTTACCTCTAAACACAATGTAAAGGCCTATGCTATTGACGAGGCATTGATTAATTTAACAAATGGTGGCAAAGCAACAGTGATGTCACTTTCTGGAGAAGTTCCAAGTCCTTTTCAATTTCATGTAACAGATTCTTTAAATCACTTTTTGAGAGGTGCTCTTTACTTCAAGACCTCCACAAAAAATGATTCGCTTGCTCCAGTCATAAACTATGTTAAAAACGATATCATTCACATGCTCAATTCTCTTGAATGGAATGATTCAATTTGAGTAACATTTTATAACTTTTCGGAATGAACGGTTTTTTCGAAACCAAAATAGAGTTTCTAAAGGGGGTTGGTACGAAACGTGCCAAATTGCTCAATGAGGAACTTGGCATATTTAATTTCAAAGACCTGATT
>CAXBNB010000753.1:0-2465 GCA_963976505.1 uncultured Reichenbachiellaceae bacterium | reverse complement strand
CTCCCACTTTTCTCTCTCCTTTTCCCCCATCTAAAAATGCTACGATGGATGGAGTTGTTCTCCTCCCTTCGCTGTTGGGGATAACTACAGGCTCGTTACCTTCCATCACAGCTACGCAGGAATTGGTTGTACCCAAATCGATTCCTATTATTTTTCCCATGATAATTGTTTATACTTTTTTTGATTAAATTTCTGTTCTGCAAAGCTTTTAACAATGCTTGTGCCAATCGATATCACGCTCCTATTCTGTGACATATTGTCAGAATATCAGAACTGATCCGGTATAAATGAAAAAATTTGGCTGAATTTAGAGCGCCGAAGAATATGGTTGGCTGATTCTATTCCTAAAGATTATTTCTTGGATACATCATAAATAGGCTTTCCCCGCTCATCCCATTCTCTAATAATAGAGGGTCGGAAGGATTCATCGAAAGGATCTTTACCGTATTGTATCTGCCGCTTTTTTCTATTTTTAATGTCGTAGTATTCTGTCCAGATACCCACCTTCCCGTCAAAATGATACTCACCTCTCACCGCAACATTTCCACTTTCGTAAAAGGCGTAGTAGTTTCCTTCCTTCTCTCCAAAATGAACTGGTATAATCTCTTTTATTTGTTTTCTTCCACGGTCATAATATTGTACCCTAGATTCTTTGGGCCATCCCTTGTAATATTTCTCCTTGCTTTGCAGGATGTCATATTTGTTCCACTCAGACCAACGTGCATGTTTAGTGCCTTTATAATATACTCCTTCTTCCAGCAGTTGATCACCTAGCATTTTCTTATAAGGGCCATGAAGAATGCCAGCATTGTCCTTATTAATTTTTTTGGAATTGATAATCTTTCTTTTCTTAAAATCATACCAGTAGATATCCCTCACATATTGGTCAGGCTCTTCGTATTCTTTTAAGTAGTGAAACAATTCCAAAACCACTTTGTCTCCAAAGCCGGTGCGGGCAAAACCCTTTTTTGTCCTTAGTCCGTAAAAGGTTCCCTTCTTTACCTTCTTGCCTTTCGGTGCTTTTATTTCAACTTCACTTTCTGACTCCATATCCAGAGTCAATGGGGTATCATAGTTGATTTCAAATAAATCAACTTCCTCCTCTTGTGCATAGGATGTTACCCTTCCTAAAAGGAGCACTATACAAGTGAGTAGTATGTATTTAATAAAACTTGATTTCATTGTAAATTGGCTAACGAATGGATCACTCAATTATTTCTGAAAAAGTTAAAATTACATGGAAACCATGAGATAAGTGCACAATAAACAGCTATTAAAAGTATAAAATGACCACAAAATATAAAAGCCGGAATATTCCGGCTTTTATAAATCTATCTCCTAGGTGTTTATTATTTTATTCAGCAGATAAGTCAACTGACCTTTTAATGAAATTAGTCAACTTAGCTCCTGACAACAGGTTTTGCGACAGCAATGCAAGGTCGTAAGCTTGTCTTGCCAACTGTTCTTTTGTCTCATCATTATCGGCTTTCAGAATTTTAGCAATCAAACTATGATTGGCATTGATAGCCACATTGTATTGATCTGGCATGTCTCCTCCCATCATGAACATACCTCCACCGCCACCGGTTTTGGCCATGTCTTTCATTCTCCTCATAAACTCAGGCATGGTCACTATCACTGGCATTTCATCACCAGGTAATGGCTCTATTGACACAGTATTGTTTTTATCGTTGATTGCTTTTTCAAACAACTCTTTCAAAGCCGTATTTTCATCTTCTGATAAAACGGATTCTACTTTTTCGTCCTTGTCAACCAATTTATCAACTGTATCGGCATCTACTCTTTTCAAGCTGACTCCTTCTACTTTTTGTTCTAGGTGATTGATAAAATGACTGTCAAGCTGACCATCAAGTTTCAGTACATCGTAAGACCTGTTCTTTGCAGAAGAAATGAACGTATCCTGTTTTGCAGGCTCTGTAGCATATAGCATTACCAACTTTTTGTCCTTATCCTCCTGATTGATTTTGATGAGCTCTTTGTATTCTTCAATGGTAAAGAATTTGTCTTCTGTGTTTTGTAGCAGAACAAAGTCTTTTGCCTTATCGTTGAATTTCTCTTCACTCAACATGCCATATTTTACAAAAAGTCCAATATCAGGCCATTTGTCTTCAAACGCTTTTCTGTCATTTTTGAAAAGTTCAGAAAGCTTGTCCGCTACTTTTTTGGTGATGTAAGAATTGATCTTCTTCACATTTCCATCAGCTTGTAAAAAGCTTCTAGATACATTCAAAGGAATGTCAGGAGAATCGATCACACCATGAAGCAACATCAAGAATTCAGGAACAACATCCTTCACCTCATCGGTAATAAATACCTGACGTGAATAAAGTTGAATTTTGTTTTTCTGAACCTCAAAATCATTCTTGATTTTTGGAAAATATAAAATCCCAGTAAGGTTAAATGGATAATCCACATTAAGGTGAATCCAAAAGAGAGGGTCTTCA
>CAXBNB010000752.1:0-2474 GCA_963976505.1 uncultured Reichenbachiellaceae bacterium | reverse complement strand
CCGTATAAATATTCAAATGAAAGGGAATGATTTTATCATTCCCTTTTTTTATGCTCAAAATAATCCCGAACTTATTATACCGATTGGTATTTTTTATATAGGTTTGCCAGAAATAAATGAACAATGCTCACTAAAGCCGAACGTACTTCACTATTCATTATTGAAACTGTAGCGCCAGTATTCAACAAACATGGCTATATAGGGACGAGCATGGCTGAAATAACCAAAGCAACTGGGCTGACAAAAGGTGCTGTGTACGGCAATTTTGCAAACAAGGAACAACTGGCTTTGTCAGCGTTTGACTATAATATCAAAAAGATCTCTGATAAAATGCGGTCCTACACCAGCAAGGTGAAAACCCCAATAGAAAAGCTTTATGCCATGACCCAATTCTATAGGGGATATCATGCCTACAGCAATACACTCGGTGGTTGTCCTATATTGAATATAGGAGTAGACGCTAAAAACAACAATCCACAGTTGCTACAAAAGGTGCAGCAAGTCATCCAAGACTTTCAAAACAACCTCATCTTTTTAATACAAAAAGGCATAGATACTGGTGGGATAAAAGATACCGTTGATCCTAAAAAATACGCCTACAGGATATTTGCGCTGATGGAAGGGAGTATTTTCATGGCCGTCACTATGGGTAACAAGACCTACTTACATGAAATGATGGACTTTTTAGACCAAATGATCGATCAAGAACTCAAGAAATAAAAAAATTTGAACATTAATATACCATTTGGTATATTATTTAAGCCCAATGAAATTATGATACGTTTAATCCGCTTTTATTTTCAAACACTTTCCATAGTTGCGCCTACCCTAGCCGGAAGGCAAGCTTTTTCCCTTTTCCAGAAAACAAAGAAAAATGCCATCCGAAAAAATGAAAGGCAATTCTATAACCTCAGCCGCCATTTTAGGGTTTCACATCATCAAGAAGACATTGATTGTTATGAATTGGGTGATCCTAAAAACCCATTGGTATTGCTAGTACATGGATGGGAAAGCAATGCAGGAAGTATGGCAGCCATCGCATTCCAATTGGTCGAGCAAGGTTATTATGTAGTGGCATTTAACCTTCCGGCTCATGGATTTTCCAAACTCAAACGAGTAAACCTTAAAATCTGCCGAGAGTACTTTTTGGCTGTAGTCGAAAAAATGTATCCCGACAAACCCTTTACGGTCATTGCCCATTCTTTTGGTTCTGCTGTTGCTACATTTTCTTTGACCGATTCGAGGTTTGAGGTTGACAAACTCATCCTATTGACGAACCCGAATAAATTTATTGAAGCGCTACAAGTGTATCAATCCTTCGTCAAACTCAGTGATAAAGCTTTTGACACCACACTGGAATTGGTTGAAAAACTCATCGGACAACCTGCTACCGACTTGAATATTGAAGATATGAGTAAAAAGATCAATTACGACAACTTATTGCTCATTCATGACGAGTCTGATAAGGTATTATCTTATCAAAATTCTATTGCCGTGAAGGATAAATGGAAGAATTCCGAACTGGTAACTCTTGAAAATATTGGGCACTATAAAATGTTGTGGAATGAACATGTGATCAACTCCATCATGCGATTTATGGACTCTCCAAAAGGGAATGAATTTGGTAACTCCAATTCAAAAATTGCTTCTTAGATTACATTGTTAAATCCAACCAGACAACTCCTATTTACCCGACTACTTCAAAGGTCACTCTATCCATTTCTTTGCCGTTGATGGCAATAAAAATATAATGATTTCCAGGATAGTGCTTGCGAGTAGTCAGGTCTTTGAAGGATATCTTCTTTTTGAATGAAACGGTCTGATTTGGCTCAAAAGTCAATTCAGACACATGGAAAATCTTCTCTGACACCTTGCCAGAAGATTTTACATACCCTACCATATAGCCCACTTTCAACAAGGATTTCTTCAAATCCAGATTGGTTATTTTGAAGTTAAATTGCAGCTCTCCCCCTATCCTCACCTGAGTATCAGATAAGGTCAAGTCAAGGACCTTAGCATTTACTTTATTATTGAATCCGAAAATTTGAAGTGCCTCATCATTGCCTTTTTTCAGTAATGTCCGTAAGCCATGTTTGAGTATCCAGTCCGTTTGAGTGGACTTGCCATACCAGGATTTCGCTATTTCTAAAGCAATAGCCGGGTTGTCTTTAGTAAGGTCATTGATGTTGTTGGCTACACTCCTTCTTACATACTCTGATTCATCATTCTTTAGGTTTTCAAGGATGGGCAAAAGAGGTACAGGGTCTATTTTATACTTTGGCAATGCCATAGCCCAAGGCAACCTTGGCCGGCATCCCTCAGAAGAAAGCCTTCTGACGTGATGGTTTTCATCCTTTGACCAAGTCAACATTCTATCCATTGTTAGCATTTCATACTTTACAATAAAAGGTCGGATGGCAAATTCAGCACTGGCATACTTTGTAAAATGTTCCAAAGCATCCAAGGAGGCCTCA
>CAXBNB010000751.1:0-2481 GCA_963976505.1 uncultured Reichenbachiellaceae bacterium | reverse complement strand
TCATCTTCTAATTTGACTTTTCAAGTGTTTTCATTTCTGAAATTTTTATTCCCTCATTAGCCCCAAAATCCAATGTTCGGATTGGGAAAGGTATTGTGATTCCACTTTCATCAAATGCTTGCTTTAGACTCATGATAGCCTCACTTCTTGCTTTCATAAACCCAGGTTGGTCTGGATAAGTGATCCAAAACATAAGCTTGAAATTGATAGAGCTGTCACCAAATGATGTGAAGTATAGATTTACCTCTTTGCCTTCGAGCAAGAATGAAAGATTCATAATTGCTTCCTCTGCTATTTTTTTTACCTTTTGGAGGTCGTCTCCATAAGATACCCCACATTCCAGGTCTATTCTTCGTTCGTTGGTTTTCGTGTAATTGGTCAAGGGACTTTGAAAAACTTCCTTGTTCGGAATGATCACATGAAGACCCTGAAAAGTTTTCACAACAGTCACTCTCAGATTGATCTTTTCTACTGTTCCCATGTACCCATTGGTTTCAACAATATCTCCAACCAATATGGGTTTGCGAATAGCCATCAAAATGCCTGACATAAAATTGGCTGCTATGTCCTGAAAAGCAAAACCAAGAGCCAAGCCTATAATTCCAGCTCCAGCAAGCAGTGAAGTTACTGTTTGATTCAACTGTAGAATATTCAACGCTATTACCAAGCCCATCGCTACAATGGAAAAATGAACCATAGTGGTAAACAATGAGCTTAGCGCAGTACCACCTACAAATCGATTGATTGTATTCCTGAATAATCCACGCACTATTTTAGCTATAAAATAGAATGCTATCATCACCAATAATGCCACTACCAAATTGGGCAACATTGACACGAAAACCTCTAACCAACTTTCAACCTTTCCAAAAACTAAATGTATTGCCTCTTTAAAATTAAAATCCATTATTTATCCTCCTTCATTAAGTTTGACAATTCATTCATGATTTCATTCTTAGTCTTTCCGAGTTTTTTTTGAAGCATTCCAATCACCTGGTCTTGCTCCCCCTCTGAAATGGCAAGTTCATTTTCAGTAAACTCACCATACTTTTCTTTCAATTTTTCTTTTATAATATTCCAGTTTCCTTTATCTGAAAAATTCATATTTATCTCATTTTTCATTTTCAAAAATTTACTCTTGTAATATTTGATTACAACCTAAACCCAAAGGTCAGTTGATACCAAACGTTTTTGTATCGTGGAGTGCTTGATGTACCATCTCCATGGTTGTTTATCATATCCCAACCAACTCTGGTTCCGATTACAAAATCATTCATATTGAAATCTATCCCGCCAATAAAAGCCATGGTGTTCTTACGGATATTGTCATTTTCAAATTCCTGCTCTTGCACCACACTACCATATTCATCTTTTTGTTTCAGAAGAAAGGAATATTGTGGGCCAGCGACAAGGCTGATGGCTGGAGATGGTTTCACAGAAAACATCAAAGGAATATCAATATAATTCGTGGTTCGGGTGACGTCATAAGTCAATCCTTGTACCGCCCCTGTTCCCTTAAATCCTTTCCGAGAGAATAAAACTTCAGGTTGGATACCTATAAATTTGCCAATAGGAATGGCAATAAATACACCTGCAGCCAGTCCGAATTTGCCATCTGCCTCAAAATCTTCTCCTTGTGAGTCATATACATTAGAATAATTAGAGCCTATTTTCAACCCGAATTGTGAGTCTCCACGGTGATCCGTACTTTGAGACTTCACATCAAACGCCATACAGGCTATTGCGATTATTAATATTGGTAACTTTTTCATGATTTTCTGTTTTGTGTGTTAAAGATTGTACTATTTGACCTTTACTTATCAGAGCCATCAAGTATCTCAACTATTTCAGCTTTCAAATTGTTAAATTCAACTTCAATGTCTTGCGTAGTTTCATTTACATCACGCTTAATACTTTCCCAATTGTCATTGGTTGCATTTTTAGCCTTCGTCAATGAAGCTTGCACGTCTTTCTTCTTTTTCTTTAAATTCTCCTGTGCTTTCTCAAGGTTTCGTTCTACTGGCCCTTCATTAAGGTTTAGTTTATCCTCAATGCCATCGATGGTGTCATCAATATTTGCTTCCAGTTTTTCAAGCCCCTCTATTATTTCCTCTTTTTGCTGATTTAGGTCATTCGTCAGTTTTTTCTTATTTGATTGATTACCCGAGCATGCAAATAGAAAAACAAGAGTAACTACTCCCAGGGTTTTAATGATCATATTACGACTTAGGTAATTCACTTTCATTTTTATATACTTTTGGTTAAACTTAATTTCTACTTATATAATAGGAATAAGCATGCCAACAGAATAAAAGTGCATTTATAGCCCTTTTTAGTGGATATAGAGATATCTCAATTTCTCAAATTGGGAAAATTCTCTCTATAAAAGAAGGGAAAAGAGTTAGAAAAAAGGCTTGATTTGAAATTTAAATAGGCCACTCCTTAATAAAGTCAATCTATTGATATAAAGACAGTTAAAGG
>CAXBNB010000750.1:0-2483 GCA_963976505.1 uncultured Reichenbachiellaceae bacterium | reverse complement strand
GGTATCTCACGACAGGCAGTTTGTGTCAGATATTGCCAATAAGATCTGGTATATAGAAGATCAAGAGATCAAAGAATACCCGGGAACTTATGATGAATTTGTCTGGTGGAAAGAAAAACAAGATGCCAAAAACTTACCCAAACATGCAGCTGAAGAAAAAAAATCAAAACCTGAAAAGGAAAAATCTGTCAAACCAAAATCCAACCCTGATCAGGCAGAGCTAAGCAAGCTCAAAAAAGAGCTGGCAAAAATAGAAAATGAGATCGAAGCGTTGGAAACTAAAAAAGCGGCATTAGAGGAAGGGCTCGCAGACCCTGCCAATTTCAACGATTTAGATAAGTTAAATACCCTCAATCAGCAATACGAAGAATTAATTGCTTCTTTGGAGACACTGAACGACAACTGGGAAGTGACAGGGCTCCAAATGGAAGCATTGGAGAATTGATACAAGTTACTTTCTGATCTTTACTTTGACAGACTTAGAAGCAGGTGTATGACTCAGATTTGCTTTTAGGTCAAGAGGAACGAGTGCGTTGCATTCGGGGAAATAAGTAGCCAAACATCCTCTAGGAATATCATAGGAAACGATTTTCAGGTTTTGAACCAGCCTTTCTTTTACTCCGTAATTATTATAGAGTGTCACCACCGATTGCGCTTTCAAGCCTTCAACTGCCATGTCTGCTCTGTTCATCAATACAATATTTCTAGCACCAAAAACACCCCTATACCTGTCGTCGAGCCCATAAACTGTAGTATTGAATTGGTCGTGACTCCTGATGGTAGTCATCAGGTATTCATTTTCCCCCAACACATTTTCAGAAAGTTTGTTTACCGTAAACAATGCCTTACCGGAAGGCGTATTGAAAACACCATGCCTTGGCCCATTGGGCAATTCAAACCCATTTTCATTAGTAATGCGCTCATTGTATTTTTCAAATCCCTTGACGGATTTGGCAATCAAATCACGAATACTATCGTAATTTTCTATCAGCTTTTCCCAATCCACTACGTCATTGCCCACAGTCAGTGACGCTATTTTTGCAATGATTTTCGGTTCACTCAACAAATATTCTGATCTTGGCTTGAGCATGCCTTCTGTAGTGTGAACGATCCCCATAGAATTTTCTACCGTCAGTTTTTGCACACCCGATTTTTCCACAATCTGGTCCGTACGACCAAGGCAAGGAAATATCAACCCAACTTCACCATGCTCCAGGTGCGACCGGTTGAGTTTTGTGGAAACATGTACTGTCAAGGCACAGTTAGCAAGTGCTTTGGCCGTGTAATGCGTGTCGGGAGCGGCAGATAAAAAATTTCCACCAAGCCCCATAAATACATTGCCTTTGGTATTGGCCATTTTTTCGATGGACGCTACCACGTCCACTCCATGGTTTTGAGGTGGCTGAAAATTAAATGTGTTGGCCAAAGTATTTAAAAACTCTTTGCTCGGTTTTTCCCAGATCCCCATGGTTCGGTCTCCCTGCACGTTGCTGTGCCCCCGAACTGGGCACGTCCCCGCTCCTTCCTTGCCAATGCTGCCTTTGAGCAACAAAAGGTTCACCACCTCCTGAATGTTGTCCACAGCATTTACATGCTGGGTAAGACCCATCGCCCAGCAGGCAATAATCCTTTTCTTTTTTGCGAGTAAATCTACCAACGTGGCTAAATCCTTTTCCTCCAAACCTGTTCTTTCGATTAACGCCTCATAGCTTTCATTCTGAAGATTACTTTTGAACAATTCGAAATCTAATGTTTTGTCATTGATAAAATCTAAATCAAGACAACCTTCTCCATTGGCATGTCTTTCCAAAAGCTTGATCATTACCGCCTTCAACAAAGCGACATCTTCATTTATTTTTACTTGCAGGTATAAGTCGGTAATTTCAGTGCCAGCTCGCATCACTCCAGACAAGTTTTGTGGGTTTTTAAACCTGACCAAACCTGGCTCTTTCAACGGGTTTATAGCTACCACTCTAGCTCCCTTCTTTTTGGCTTTTTCCAGTGAAGAAAGCATTCTAGGGTGATTTGTCCCTGGATTTTGCCCGAAAATCAAAATCAATTCAGATTTTTCAAAATCCTCTAAAGTGACAGACCCTTTTCCAATACCCAAGGTGTGACTTAAAGCTACCCCACTTGATTCGTGGCACATATTGGAGCAATCCGGAAGGTTGTTGGTTCCAAATATCCGCACAAACAACTGATATAAAAATGCGGCTTCATTGCTGGTACGGCCAGAAGTGTAGAATATGGCATCATCGGGACTTGAGAGTGCTTTGAGCTTTTCAGCGACCAAAGCAAACGCTTCATCCCACTCTATAGAAGAGTAGTGATTTGCTCCTGAACGGACTACCATTGGCTGTGTCAAGCGTCCTTGCTGCCCGAGCCAGTAGTCACTTTTATCTTTTAGTTCTGCTATTGTGAATTTGGAGAAAAAAGCTTCGTCCGCATTTTTGTCCATCGTTTCCTCGGCTATGGCTTTCACT
>CAXBNB010000749.1:0-2489 GCA_963976505.1 uncultured Reichenbachiellaceae bacterium | reverse complement strand
ATATTTAGGATTGTTGAAGCCCACTTTATAAGCTACTTCTGCTACCGTCAACTGGCTTTTCCCAAGTAGAGCTGCTGCCCGTTTCAAGCGAATAGATCGGATGAATTCTATAGGTGTTCTGCCAGTAATCTCTAGTATTTTTTTGTACAATTGTCCGCGGCTGACCCCCAGCTCTCGGCTCAACTCCTGTACAGAAAACTCGGCATTGGACATATTTTCTTCTACCAGTCTCAGTGCATTTTGTATGAGCTTTTCATCCAATGAAACAATGGAAATTTCGGTTGGAGCTACTTCTATCCTATTTTCTGCCGCATGTATGTATTTCTGCAATTGCACTGCAGATTTAATGCTCCTGAGGAGAATTTCAAAATTGAATGGTTTGGTAATGTACTCGGTAGCTCCCGCATCGTAACCTTCCAGTTTTTGTTCATCAGAATGACGAGCAGTAAGCAAGATGACCGGGATATGCGCCGTGCGTGGATCATGTTTTATTTTACGACAAAGCTCTATACCATTCATTTCAGGCATCATTATGTCCGTTACAATCACATCTGGATGTTTATTCTGAATTTTCTTCCAGGCCTGTTTGCCATTAGATGCTACCTGCACATTGAAAAACTGCCGAAGATTGTCGGTTAAATAAAACCTAAAATCTGCATTGTCTTCGCTGATCATCACGGTGGGCTTGGTCAGAGACAGCTCCATGATGTCTTCAGGCAAATCTTCAGTCGTCTGATTGTTGTTGACTACCTCCATGGACTCTATCCTTTTCATAGAAAGTTCAAAAGAAAAAACACTCCCCTTGCCCAGTTCACTTTCCACCTGTAGGTTTCCACCGTGCATTTCCACAAATTCTTTCGTTATAGAAAGTCCTATCCCACTTCCATGATTTAAGTTCATAGACTGACCATTTTCAACTTGAAAAAAGCGCTTAAATATATCTTTTTGCTTCCCGATCGGAATGCCAATACCAGTATCCTCAACCTTTATCCTAATATCTGATGTGTATTGATGTCTGGCAGTTTCAATAATAGTGAGTGTCACTTTGCCATATTCTGGGGTAAATTTGATCGCATTGGACAATAAATTGAAAAGAATTTTTTCCATTTTGTCTCTATCAAACAAAGTCAGGAAATTTGGAATATCGGTATTGAATTCCAATTGAATGCGCCGATCATTGGATAAATCCGTGAAAGAATCCACAATTTCTTTGGTAAACGAAACCAAATCTCCACTGGAGTTAGATAAATGATGTTGATTGGCTTCCATTTTCCGAAAATCCAACAGTTGATTGACCAAAGTGAGCAGTCTTTTTGCATTTCTGAAAATCAACTGATATTCCTTCTCATCTTTCTGTCCCTTCATCTTATTCATCAACCTTTCGATAGGTGTAATGATCAAGGTAAGAGGTGTCCTGAATTCATGGCTGATGTTGGTAAAAAACTTGATTTTCATCAAATCCAGGTCATGCATTCTGTGCGATTCCAGGCGTTCCTGTCTTATTCTTGCTCTGAATCGTTCTTTTCGGATAATGGACCTGCGTGTAAAATAGAGTGCTAAAAGAATAATCAATGCATATAAAGCATAAGCAATGGGCGTTTTCCACAAGGGTGCTTCAATGTAGATATCCATACCGATAGGCTCTGTATCCCAATGATTACTCTGATCTGTGGCCATCACTTCAAAACGGTAGTTTCCCGGATCAAGGTTGGTGTAATTGGCTCTATGGGTGTTTTGAAGAAATACCCAGGTAGTGTCAAAACCATTTAACCGATACTTATACACAGTGTTTTGCTGCTGGTAAAAACTCAGTGTAGTAAATCCAAAAGTGAAAGAATTTTCATTGTGTTTTAGGGTGATTGACTCTGTATTGTTCAACCCATTCTCAAACCACTTTCGACCATTGTATTCTTCATCAGGTTTGATCTGCTTGTTGGCTAGTGAGAAATCTAAAAACACCAGTTTCTCCTTCTTATCCTCCAACTTTATTTTTTTAGGGTCAAAAATATTAATGCCATTTTTACCTCCGAACACCAATTCTCCAGTGGAAAGTTTTGTAACCGAACGCTCGTTAAACATATCTCCTTGAAGCCCGTCAGATATGTCGAAATTTTGAAATTTCGACTCTCCACCTTCATGAGTTAGCCGAGCCAGACCTTTGTAGGTGCCAAACCAAAGGTCTCCTTCGTTATCTTCCATAATGGAAGTAATAATATTTTCCGGTAATCCATCATTTTTAGTATAGGTAGTATACTTCCCTCCTACTGGAGATATTTTATTCAAACCGTGCATAGTACCTACCCACATGTTGTCCGAATTGTCCCTATAGATGTCAATAATAGAATTATTGGTAAGCGTTTTAGGATTGCCTTCTTCTTTTAATAAGTGTTGAAAAGTTTGTGTATTAGGGTCAAAAATCTCGATTCCAAACCCTGTGCCTATCCACATCCTTCCTTCAGCATCTTCTTGTAGTGAGGTGATGTAGTTCG
>CAXBNB010000748.1:0-2489 GCA_963976505.1 uncultured Reichenbachiellaceae bacterium | reverse complement strand
TACCAGGCACAATCTTTATACAGGGTTGTATCCGGTTAAGACGGGAGCATATCCCAACCATACCATGGCCAAATCAGGTACCAAAAGCATTGTTCAGTATTTGAAACCTTTGGGGTATAGGGTTGCACTTGCCGGGAAAACCCACATTAGTCTTCAGGAAGTGTTTCCTTTCGAATACCTCAAAGGTGTGAATAACGAAGACTTTTCTGATGTAGATAGATTTATTCAAGATGCGAAATCAGAAGACCAACCATTTTGCCTATTTGTTTGTTCCAAAGAGCCACACACACCATGGGATAAAGGGGATGCGAGTTTGTTTCCTCCAGAGAAATTGACCCTGCCTCCATTTTTCGTAGATACTCCAGGCACTCGTGAAAACTTTTCCCGATATATGGCAGAAATCAATTACCTCGATGGCCAGGTGGGTCAAGTATTGAAAATGCTTGAAGCCCAAGGCTTGTCAGAAAATACAATGGTGATTTTTTCCAGCGAACAGGGCAATAGTTTTCCGTTTGCAAAGTGGACGTGTTATGATGTTGGAGTGCATTCAGGATTTATTGCCAAGTGGCCAGGGCAAATAAAACCAGGTTCAGTGTCGGATGCTATTATAGAATATTCCGATGTGGTACCGACATTCATAGAGGTTGCTGGAGGAAAACCAAGTAAAAACCTTGATGGAAAAAGCTTGGTGGATTTGTTTAAAGGAAAAACAGAGACACACAAAGAGTATGCTTACAGTTTACAAACCACTCGGGGAATCAACAATGGTAGTGAATATTATGGCATTCGGTCGGTCGTATCAAGCCAATACCGATACATTTTGAACCTCACTCCTGATGTACCTTTTAAAAACAACATAACAGAAAAAGAAGTTTGGTTTGATGAATGGACGGAAGCAGCGATATCAAATGAAACGGCTGCAACCCTTGTTAAAAACTACCAATACCGTCCTAACATAGAGTTCTATGATTTACAAAATGACCCGTTCAATATGGACAATCTCGCAGATGACCCTAGGTATAAAGTTGTAATTGATGAAATGCATGGTAAGCTTATGGATTGGATGAAAGCCTGCGGAGATAAAGGGCAACAAACAGAAATGGAGGCGATGTTGCACATGCCAAAGTGGATTAAAAAAAACAAATCAAAAGACGAATAGATTCAACTATATGAAAAAACACTTATGCTTTAATTTAATCCTACTGCTGTTCTTATTTTCTTGTGAGAAGAGAAGTGCAGTTCCATTGGAAGTTTCTTCAGGTGAGATTGAAGTAAATACCAAAGTGATCTATCCCAAGTCCAGGGAATGGCCTGATCCATCAGGGGAAGTAACTGTACAGTTTAACCCACCAAGTTTGCTTTGGCCAATTGAAAAAACGGCGGATTACAGTGTGCGATTGTCTCAAAGTACCGATTTTTCATCTAGTGTGATTGAAGTAGTAAATTTACCTTATGCCATGTTCAATCCACATCAGAAGCTTGCATCAGGTGCATGGCACTGGCAATACAAATCTGGTAATGAAGAATGGTCAGAAGTGAATACTTTCAAGATCGATGACCGTTCAAAGGAGTTTGTAACTCCGGATGCGTCATTATTTCTTTCTATGATACCGGATGTTGGTCCAAGGGTATATGCTTGGAAATCACAGTTGAAAAGTTTAAGAGAAAGAGCAAAAAACTATGATGAAACTAAGGAGGTTTTAGAGAGTGGAGAAAAATTATTAACGCTTTCATTGATCGAAGAGAAAGAAGTACTTCCAAAATTTAAAGGGAGAAATAAGCGGGAGTCTCGTAGGATTGCGATAGATGCAAGCAGACCTGTATGTGATAAGATACAACATACAGTTTCTACTTTGGCGCAAGCTTATTTATTGTCAAATGATAAAAGATTTGCCGAAGCAGGAGTGAAATGGATCATGTCTTTGACCGATTGGGATCCTGAAGGTGCCAGTAAGGTTTCTGATTTTGGAGATAGTGGGATTCTGCATGCCATGGCTATCGGGTATGATACCTTTAACGATTTTCTTTCTACAGCTCAAAAGGAAAAATTGTTGAAATCAATTGCTGCCAGAGGTGCCCATTTTTATGACGAGTGGCCCAATTTTCTTGAATCCAGGCTGCTCTCAAATCACGTTTGGCAACACATGTTGGAAAGGTTTTTTCAGGCTGCCCTTGCTGTAAAAGGAGATTTGCCCATTGCCAATGAATGGTTGACCTATGTCTATGAAATATGGCTCGCAAGATCACCGGTACTTGGACATAAAGATGGAGCATGGTCCAATGGAATTAGTTATTTCAGGATGAATACGCTTACCATGTTAAGCATCAATTCCACACTTAAAGAAATTACTGGTGTTGATTTTTTAAGAGATGAATGGTATTACAACAATCCTGAATGGATGATATATGCATGGCCACCTAAAGCATCTGCTGATGGGTTTGGAAATGATGCATACAAATTGGGAAATGATGAGTATCCTAAACAAAGC
>CAXBNB010000747.1:0-2496 GCA_963976505.1 uncultured Reichenbachiellaceae bacterium | reverse complement strand
TACATCCGCTTTCGCTTTAGATACTCCTGATGCGATCGTACCTACACCTGCTTCCGATACCAGTTTTACATTGATTCGGGCATTTGGGTTAGCATTTTTTAGGTCATAAATCAACTGCTTCAAATCCTCGATAGAGTAGATGTCATGGTGAGGTGGTGGGGAAATTAATCCAACACCCGGGGTTGAAAATCTCACCCTCGCAATCCAGTGATCTACTTTGTGACCAGGAAGTTGACCGCCTTCTCCAGGTTTTGCGCCCTGAGCAATTTTGATCTGTATTTCTTCTGCTTCTGAAAGGTAATAGCTGTTGACACCAAATCTACCTGATGCTACTTGCTTGATGGCAGACCTTTCGTAATCACCATTTTCTTTTCTTGTAAATCTGGCTTCATCTTCTCCACCCTCTCCACTGTTACTCTTTCCTCCGATTCTGTTCATGGCTATTGCCAAGGTACTGTGTGCCTCGTGAGATATCGATCCGAAAGACATAGCGCCGGTAGCAAACCTTTTGAGGATATTCTCTATTGGTTCTACTTCTTCAATGGCTATTGATTTTCTTTTCTTAAACTCAAACATGCTTCGTAATGTGTAAAGCTTTGTTTGGTGGTCATATATGCTGCTTGAATATTTTTTAAACAAGCCATAGTCATTCAGTCTTGTAGATTTTTGTAACAAATGAATGGTTTCAGGATTCAATAAATGACCTTCTCCATTTCTTTTCCACTGGAAATATCCTCCAACCTCAAGTATGTTTTTGATTTCCTTATTGGGATATGCAGTCTGATGTTTGGCTAGACATTCTTTTTCCAGTCCTTCAAAAGTCAATCCTTCAAGACGACTTAATGTGCCTTTGAAACATTTTTCGATTACATCCTGACCTAGACCTACACATTCGAAAATCTGTGCACTTTGATAGGACTGAAGTGTACTGATTCCCATTTTAGATAAGATTTTTAGCAAACCTTTGCCTATGCCATATCTATAGTTTTCGTGATACTGCTTAACTGGCACTGAGTTGTCAATTACTTTTTCATCATACAACTGATCTATAATGTCGTAAACCCTAAATGGGAAAATACAACTGGCACCATAACCAACGATGGTTGCGTAGTGGTGCGTTTCCCAAATATCTCCTCCTTCGATAACCAGGCCTGCTCTTGTTCTTATCCTTTTATCTATAAGGTAGTGATGTACTGCTCCTGTGGAAAGTAATGAAGGAATTGGTACACGCTTACTACTTATGTTCCTATTGCTAATAATCAGGATATTGATTCCTTGGTTTGTCGCTTCTTCACTTTGCTTTGAAATAAGATCCAAAGCGTCTTCCAAGGATGTTTCGCATGGGTCATAAGTAGCATCAATGGTAGCAGCAGTAAAGCCTTTGTCTTCAAGGTGGATCAACTTACTGAATGCACTTCTAGACAAAACGGGCTGTGAAATATGAATTTGCTTGGTATGTTCAGGCGATTCGTCTAAAATATTCAATGATTCACCTAGTCTTGTGAACAGTGACATGACCATCCTCTCCCTTATAGGATCGATAGGTGGATTACTTACCTGTGCGAAAAATTGTTTGAAATAATTTGAAATGTGCTGACTTTGCCTTGACAGAACAGGAATTGGAGAGTCGGCTCCCATTGACCCTACGGGCTCTAGACCTTTTTCTGCCATTGGCGTAATGGTCATTTTGATATCCTCTTGAGAATAGCCATAAGCTTTCATCTCACTAAGAAGTTTGCCAGAAGGTATTTTTTCTGCTTCAAATTCTGGAGGTTCGATCAGTCTGAGCTTGATTCTTTGCTCATTGATCCAATCAGAATAAGGTTTGTTTTCGACAACTTGAGCCTTAGCTTCGTCATCTTTATATATTTTCTTGGCTTTGAGGTCAGCAATTAGCATTTTCCCTGGTTGCAACCTTCCTTTTTCCAATACTTTGCTTTGGTCGATGTTGATGACACCTACTTCAGATGCCATAACCAATCTATTGTCACTGGTGATACAATACCTTACTGGACGAAGACCACTTCTGTCGAGTGTAGCTCCAATCAGACTTCCATTGGTAAAGAATAATGCAGCTGGGCCATCCCAAGGCTCCATCATAGAAGCGTGGTATTTATAGAAAGCTTTTCTTGCTTTGTCCATTTGATCATTGTCTTGCCAGGCTTCTGGTACGAGCATCATCATGGAATGAGGCAATGACCTTCCACTGAGTGAAAGCAATTCAACAATTGCATCCAAGTTGGCTGAATCTGAGTTCTTAGGGTCTGTTACAGGAAGCAACCACTTCAATTCTTCATCTGTATAGTATGAAGAATTCATCAAAGCCTCTTTGGACTTCATTTTGTTGACATTCCCTCTGATAGTATTGATCTCTCCATTGTGGGCAATCACTCTAAATGGCTGAGCCAATCTCCATTTGGGGAATGTATTGGTTGAAAACCTAGAGTGTACTGTGGCCAAGGCCGAAGTGAATGTAGGATCTGTTAAGTCATGGAA
>CAXBNB010000746.1:0-2505 GCA_963976505.1 uncultured Reichenbachiellaceae bacterium | reverse complement strand
GATAATCCCACTTGATAAGGGACGACTATTTATTCTTACCCTTTCCGGGTAATCTAAGGACAGAAAAATACTGTCAAAAACATCTTGAGGACATAGTTTAATTACTCTATCAACTCTGGATTCGATAATGGAAGAGTGCTTGATTAGAAATAGAAGCTTCTCCGTTGACATGGCTTGAGTGACAGTCAACTTTCCCACATATTCATCCAGTATTGGCTCGGTTTCAAATTTATATTTTGATAATTCTTCTATGAAGGACTCCATAAAAATTGCGTCAAAATCGCCTTTGGCATATTTTACCTCCATTTGTTTCAGTGGCGGGTTGCTTTTCCGTTTCAGAGCTAGAGCCACCAATTTGAAATAGTCATCACTATTGCTGGTGGTGCGGTAAAGCATGGCAGAGATGAAATTACCCTCTTTATCTATAATGAGAGAAGAGGAGGCTTCTGGTTTGAGTCGGTATTTATTTGTAATGAATTCAGCATCAGAGGATGTTGGTTCGATTCCAACAGCTATCACTTGCTCAAACAACTCATCCAACGCCTTGCCTGAAAGACCTCTTTTTGCTACTTCATCACATTGCCCACATTCGCCAGAGTACAACTGAAAAAATACAACCTTATTTTCCTTTTTCGCTCTTTTTATTGCTTCATGATGGCTTATGTCTAATAGATCAACACATCGTCCAGACAAACTGATCAATAGTGAAATTAAGAATATAATGCATTTTGATACATTCATATTGTCTGCTTTTTAAAGCTTTATTTTATATAAAACACCAATATAGAAATTTCAGAGCTTTTTAACATCTGTTTTATTTGAAAAACCTATCGGATATGTGCTATTATTAACTTAATTTGGGAGTAAAGACATCTGGTATGAGCAAAAATAATCCCGAACAGAAAACCTATTTGGACTACCTTGACAAATCCTATCTTGAAGAACTCAATTATAAAATTTGGTCGACCAAAGGTGCAAGGTTTAATGCAAACGAGCGCCTTATTAGCCTATCAAGATTATCTAATCTTTGTATAAGTTTATTGAATTCATACCTAATTGGCATTGGTCTTTTGTCGGTTTATAGTATCTACAATTCGAACGTCCTAAATGAAAATACTCTTGCATACTCTGTAACTTGCTTATCAATTATCCTTCTTGTTTTTTCACAGTTAGAGAATGCAAAGAACATGAGTAAGCAAGCCAAAGATTTTCATAATTGTGCTTTGGAACTTTCTCAATTATATAACAAGTTAAGAATATTTAAAACTCTGAAATCTGAGCAAACTGAAAATGACAAAATCAATTTTGCCGAAAAAATAGCTTCACAATACGAACAGATACTACAGAAACACGAAAATCATGATGCAATCGATCACGAATTGTTTAAAAGCTTCAAAAGAAAGTATCACAAACTGAATATCTTAGAAGCGACACTAATAAAGCTGAAGTACTACTTTAAAACAGCATTTTTATATCATTTATTGATAATAGCACCTCCAATATTGCTATTCTGGTTAATTAGAAAACCCATTTAACTTCTTACAAGCCCCTCCCTACTTTATCACCCTCCGAAACCCCTTGATGCTTTTTGAATAATATTCTTGAGTCAAATCAGATTCTACTACCCCTCGTGAGGTGGAGGCATGGATGAAATTTGCTTTTCCTTTGTTTACTGAGGTGACAAGCCCGCTATGGTACCATTTTTTGCCTTTGTTTTTAAACTTAAAAAAGACAATGTCACCCGGCTTGATGCTACTGCCGTTCACTTTTTTTCCAAATTTAGATTGTTCTTTGGCTGTCCGGGGCAGCTGGTAATTCGCTTTCTCGAAGCATCGGAGTATGAGTCCTGAGCAATCTATGCCACTGCCTGAAGTGCCTCCGTATTTATAAGGTGTGCCTATATAGGTTTGTGCAGTTTTTATGACTGTACTTGTTTTTTGCTGTCTGGCTTTTTTCTTTTTTTGAGCAAAACCTTCAGTAGGACTTAGAAAGTAAAGCAGAGAGAGCAGAAGGATGAAATAAGTCTTTTTCATAACTTTATAACCCTGTAAAGGATCTAAACCCTAACAGGGTTCGATGTTTATATAAAAAAAAAGCGGCACAAGGCCGCTTTTATATTTTTATACAAAACGAAACCTTATGAGTTGTTTTGTAGCTTAATCAAATTCAATGCCGAACCTGCTTTGAACCATCCAATTTGACTATCGTTGTAGGTATGATTGGTCATTATGGTATCAGAAGATCCATCCGCATGCTTCGCTACCAAAGTCAATTGTTTGCCCGGTGCAAATTCTGTCAAGTCAGTGAAATCGAATGTATCGTCCTCCTGAATTTTGTCATAATCAGCTTCATTGGCAAAAGTCAATCCTAGCATTCCCTGCTTTTTCAAGTTGGTTTCGTGAATCCTGGCGAAAGATTTTACCAATACCACCGCAACACCCAAATGTCTTGGCTGCATGGCAGCATGCTCACGAGACGAACCTTCACCGTAGTTGTGGTCACCTA
>CAXBNB010000745.1:0-2511 GCA_963976505.1 uncultured Reichenbachiellaceae bacterium | reverse complement strand
ACACCTCTTGCAGAACGCATAGGTCTGCCATCACGTGTTTGTGTCGGCCACATTCTATACTGCAATTCTCCTTTGGTCATCTGCTTCAAGGTATCAGGATCGACATCTATTTCATTTTTTCTCCAAAAACCCCATTGTTCTGCACAAGCTCCATTGTCTTGCAAAAACAATATCAAAGTATTATCCAACTCACCCTTCTTTTTCAGCTCTGTTACTATGCGACCAATTCCCTGATCCATATTATCAATCATAGCAGCATAGACTTCCATACATGCCGCTTGCCAATCTTTCATCTCAATATCTTCCCAATTATTATCAAGGGGAGTTGGGTCTGACATCTTCCATTGCTCATCTATAATTCCCATTTGAATCATACGCTGATACCTTTCCTTTCTTAACTCATCCCAACCTTTGTCATAAACCCCCTTGTATTTGGCAATATCCTTTGGTGGTGCCTGTAATGGCCAATGAGCAGCTGTATAGGATACATACATGAAAAATGGATCATCTGACAAATGTTTATTGATAAATGAAACAGCAGTATCACTGATGGCATCTGTATAATAAAAGTCCTCTTCTGGTGCTATGAAGGTATTTCCAGATGTCAAAGAATTAGGATCATAAAAACTACCAGCACCATGAATAGTACCAAAAAAACGGTCAAATCCACGTTGCAATGGCCAATTGTGCTTGCTTGGATTTTTGTTTGTAGGTTTTAATGGAGTTACATGCCACTTACCAGCCATATAAGTCGAGTATCCGGCTGTTTTTAATACTTGTGCAATAGTGAAACTGTTATCACTTAAATCTCCACGGTAGCCATCTGTTCCTCGATCTCTCATCATGTGACCAATACCAGCTTGATGTGGGTACAAACCTGTAAGCAAAGAGGCCCTAGTAGGACAACATCGTGATGTGTTGTAAAATTGAGTGAACCTCAAGCCATTACTCGCCAATCCGTCTAGATTGGGTGTTTTTATTTCACTTCCATAGCATCCAATATCTGAATACCCCATATCATCTGACATGATAAGGATGATATTTGGTTTCCTTTTACTTTTTTTAGATTGACTACAGCCTATGACAAACAGAACTGCACTGAGGAATATCAGTATTTTCGTTTTGCTACTCAACATGATAATTATTTTACTTTTCCAGTTAAAATAGTGAATTTGAAGGAAATCGCGCTGTAAATGCTGGCTTTCTTCTGCTTTCTACATGTGTTGAATAATATGCCAAACGCATTAAAACTCAACATGTAAAGCAGGTAAGTCTATTGGTGATGCATCACCCTTGCAAGCCAGCTACTTCATTGCCATGTTTCACTTGATCGGACAATGTTCGCCCGATCCGATAACCACATATTTTGAATACTTGCTGAACAAGTCCACCTTCATCTATTCCAAATGGAGATTTTCCTCCATACAAATACGGAGAATACATATACTTTGAAACAATGGATTTGAAAAATTCAAATTCTCGTTTTTGATTCAAGCTTTTAGATGCTCCATTAAACGCAACCTGCTCCTCTATCTTAAAAAGTTCATTAGTAGAAATAGGCAAAACACTTCCCAATAAGATGTTGACATGCTTCTTTTTGAAGAAAATATTACCAGACAGGTCTGTACATACTTTGTAGTCAGAGTCGTTGATTTGTTCGAAATATTCAACTGAAATTGATTCATGTTGGTCATTGCGAATCCATCCGACGGAATCATCAAAATTCAAAACGACTTTCAACCAGTCGTCTTTTCTTTCAATTACTGAATAATGTTCACCAAATAAGATTTGAGACTCCATAGCCTCATCATCACTGGGCTCACTCCTCATAGGCACCAAGCTAATACGACAAATACCCTTCTCGTCTTCAGTCATACATATTAATATTTAATCCGATCCAGTTCTCGTTTAATATCCTTGTCCTTAATAGAATCCCTCTTGTCATGTATTTTTTTCCCTTTCGCCAAAGCTATTTCAAGTTTGGCAAATCCTCTACCGTTTACAAACAATCGCAACGGTATTATTGCCAGCCCTTTCTCTTTAAATTTAGAATCTATCTTTCTAATATCATTCTTTGACAACAAAAGCTTACGCTCTCTAACCGGATCATGGTTGTTGTAAGTGCCTTCGGTGAACACTGCGATGTGCATTCCCTTTATATACAATTCTTCTTTAAAGATATGGCAATGTGCCTCTTGTAAACTCGCTTTGCCTTCTTTGATAGATTTTATTTCGGTACCCTGCAGCACAATTCCCGTTACATATTTATCAATAAATGTAAATTCATAGCTCGCTTTTCTATTCTTGATATTTACATCATTACTGAACCTTTTTTTATCCTTTGACATTACGGTTTATTCTTTATTAACAACTTCATTTCTAAATTATTCATTTAGATTCTATCACTCTCTATTCTTTCAAAATTAAAATGGATATCACAAAACTCTTTTAGTTCAGCGCCTGCTTCTTTCTGCCGTTTTTTACTTGCAACTAATCTTTTAATGTTTCGTA
>CAXBNB010000744.1:0-2515 GCA_963976505.1 uncultured Reichenbachiellaceae bacterium | reverse complement strand
TTGGAACTACAATTCTATGTAATTCTAATATATAAGGTCTTAAATGATCAATATCACTGGTTGGGAACTGGTAGGATCAATATATCTGATTTGGATAACGATGGCCAACTCAATGCCACCTTTGTTTCAGATCAAACCCTTTATGCATTAGATGAAAATTTTAACCAGTTGTGGGAAAAAGGTATCACAGAAGGTTCTTCCGGTATTACAGGTTGTTCTGTCTTTGACTTTAATGATGACGGTTCTGCTGAAGTATTGTACCGTAGTGAGACTACTTTTCATATCATAGATGGTACTAACGGATTTACAAGAATAAGCAAACCATGTATCTCTTTAACTTGGGACGAATACCCAATAGTAGCCGATGTAGATGCCGACGGTCAAAGTGAAATTTGCTTGGCTTGTGCTACCAGCAATAGTAGTAGTAAAAGCAATAGCTCCAGTGGGCAAATCAGACTTTATGAATCTGATGGAGAAGATTGGCAACCATCACGAACCGTATGGAATCAGCATGCTTATTTCAATGTCAATGTGAATGATAACCTGACTATTCCAAGAGTACAGCAAAACCCGTCAATCGTATATTCGCTTAATCAATGTGACGGTAGCCCTGGCGCCAACCGTCCTTTGAATACTTTCCTCAATCAATCCCCTATCCTTGGTGATGACGGATGTCCTTCCTATGTATCTCCTGATATTAAATTGGGAGACAATATAGTTGCGGACCAACCGCAATGTCCAAACACCAATTTCAATGTGTCATTTGACATAGAAAACTCTGGTGATGTCGCTATCTCAAGTCTAGTTCCAGTGACGTTTTATTCAGGAGATCCTGCGCTAGCAACTTCTACAAAACTTAATACCTCGATAGCAACACTTGAAAATCTTGATGTAGGAGAAACAACTACCATAACACTTGAAGTTCAAGGACCAGGTGGTGCTGGTTTTGAGTTGTTCGTGTCAATAAATGACAATGGATCTCAAGACCCTCCAGTAGCCAGTCCTATAGGCACACTTTCTGAGTGTGATGACACCAACAACCTTGGATCTACGGATGTTACAAGTATTCCATTTGAAATATTTGTCAATAAATTAAAAGACAATGAACTATGTGATCCTGAGCTTCCTAACAATGGTATAGCCAGTGCCTACTACATTGGCTCTACTGCTGCAAGTACAACCGTAATTTGGAGTGAGAATTTCGAAAGTTCTTCAAGTGGTGACACTCAGGGACAAACAGACCCCAATACAGGTCTACCTAAATGGACAAGATTATATACTGAAGATGGAGACGCAGAAGTCAAATCAAGTAATGGCAATAAAAGATTTTGGGTAAGCAATGCTGATGAGGAGGTTGTCTGGACTTCAGGTTCCATCAACATCAATTCCATGACGCAAGTAGATATTTCTTGGGACATAAGCGAAAGTGGCAAATTAGAAGACGAAGATTATATTCAACTGTATTATGAAATAGATGGTGGCGGCTTACAGGCCTTAAGTAACGGACAAAAGTCTAATGACTTTGGATCAGCTACAGCAACAGCCTCTTTCACCAATACTGGAGGTGCCTCACTTGTATTGATAGCTAGAATATTAAACAGTAAGAGTGATGAAAATCATTATATGGACAATATATCGGTAACCGGTACTACTCCTTCATCTAGTGGACAGACAACAAGTGGTGCTACTTTCAGGTGGTACAATGGAACTGATTTCGCTTCAGGACCTGTTTTTGAAGGTGCCACCTTCAACACCATGGCAAATGGCACTTATTCAGTTGTAGCAGAACTCAACTCAAATGCCTGTCCTTCTAACCCTATTCAAGTAACAATCGACTTGGTACAAGAAGACCCTGTAATAAAAATCAATAGAATCCATGACTTGACAGATTGTGCCAACCCTGATGGTGAACTACAAGCTGTAGTAGTAAAAGATGGCGTGGATATTACTGCTGGTTATGAGTTTACTTGGTTTATTGGTAATGACTTTATTGACACACTAAGTGTATCTTCTACTGCTTCCAACCTTGAAGCAAGGACATATTCAGTTGTTGTGAAAAATAACATATCAGGATGCCAGGCCAACTTGTCTGAAGATGTAAACTCAAGTTTAGTACTTCCTGGAATCCAACAAGAATCAATAACCGATATCACTGCTTGTAACAACCTTAACGGAGGTTCCATCACAGTAAGTTCTGGTGGGCAGACTGCCGGATTTACTTTTAACTGGTTCAATGGCACTTCTGTAAAAGCCGTTCCCGATTTTACTGGAGTAGGAGGCGCAGGCTCAATTTACAATGGCATTACATTTGGGTCGTACACTGTAGAAGCAGTTGACAATTCCACAGGTTGTAATTCAGCACCACTCACACTAGTAGTTCAAAATTTAACTGGAGCTCCTGAAGCAGAATTCGTAAAAATCGATGACAACTCATGTTTCAGTTCAGGAGGAAATGGATCCATTACAGCCACTTCCGGGGGGCAAACTACTGGGTTTACATTTGAATTTTACGAAG
>CAXBNB010000743.1:0-2515 GCA_963976505.1 uncultured Reichenbachiellaceae bacterium | reverse complement strand
ATGGGGGCTTGAACATCTCGAAACTCCTGGGTCATATAGAGAATTAACTTTTTTATCTACAACTGATGATCAACTAAAAATTAACAGAAAAATCAAATATGCTAATTTTTTAATAACCAAAGCTGAACTACTTCAAAGAATGGGCGAAAATCAGGAAGCATTTGAAGTTTGCAACCAAGCAATCACATTCAGTAACCTTATCGATCAAGATTTAAATCAACGCATTGTAGGCTTTTTGATAAATAGCAAAAAAGAAGATGATGCAAAAGAAGTGATTAGACTAGCAATAAGTAAAGGAAAAGCTACTTCAAAAATGGAGAAACTACTTTTTAAAGATAAGATTGATAATGTTGGAAATGACTCACTAACCCAAGGTAATTTAATGGAAAAGCGAAAATACTTAGCAGCTTTTCAAACCAACACTCCAGCACTTGATTTTGAACTGCCAACTCTATCAGGCGATACCATCACATTGCAAGACTTAAAAGGGAAGATTGTGATATTGGATTTTTGGGCTTCCTGGTGTGCTGCTTGTATTGCTTCATTTCCTGCATTTCAAGAAGTGGTCACTAAACACATGAGTGATCCTAATATAGTTTTTCTTTTTATCAACCTTGATTCTAAAGAAGGTGAAATAAGGTCGGAAATTAGTGACTTTTTAATCGAAAGAAAGTATGACTTTGAAGTACTCTTGGATGGTAAAGGAATGGTTGCTCAATCTTACGCCATTTCTAGCCTTCCTACAAAGATAGTGATAGACCAAAATGGAATGATAAACTTCAGAAACACGGGCGTAAAAAAAAGTAAAGAAGAAATGATAGATGAACTTTCTCTTATGATAGAAATGGCAAAATGAAACGAATTTAAATATGACAGAATAGAAATTAATAGTACCGAAAAAACTTTATCACAAACAAATTTCCCCTATGATCTATTCTACTGCAATTTTTAATATTCTAAAGATTCAAAAATTATCAATACTTTTATTCGTATTTATTATTGCTTGCAATAGCCATAAGCAACAGTTGGAGACCTTTACTGGTGAATTACCAAGGGATTCGTTGATATATTTATCTCATGCTTTGGAAGAAGTTGGAAAGGAAGATCAAGTTCTTAGAAGGCTGATGGGTTGTGCTCGGGAAAGGTTTGGCATTGATTCTGAGGAAATGAAAACCTTTTATAAAGTATTAGCCAAATTAGATAGTCAAAATGTAGTGAGCCTTTCAAAAATGGTAGATGAACGAGGTTGGTTGGGAATTAGTGACATTGGTGTAGAGGCCAACAAATCTCAATGGTTAATTATTCAACATGCTAAGATTGATTTACAAGAAAAATATTTACCTCTGTTAAGAGAGTCTTTTAACAAAAACGAATCAAATGGTAGTCATTTGGCAATGCTGGAAGATAGGATTCTAATAAGAAAGGGAAAGAAACAGATTTATGGCACACAAGTCAAAATGGATCCAAAAAATGGAAAATGGGACCTTCACCCAATCAAGGATTCTCTAAATGTAGATAAAAGACGGCATGAACTGGGAATGCAAACCTTGACAGAGTATATGAATGAACATAATATAGAGTTTAATAAACCCAACTAAACCACTATGCACTTCAAGTGCATAGGTTTGGCTAAGACTGAAAGTCTCTCAGTCTATTATGAAATCTGATTGGTCGTCATCTTTGAGGGTTTTCAGTTCGTTTTTCAGTTGATGAATGGTGGAAGCTTTCATGATCCAAAGATAGCCATCACTCTATTCTTATCTATGGAGTTCGTAGTAGTTTAACGGAATAATCGATTGCAAATTTTGAATTTCATCAACCGAAGCAGGAGTTTGAATTGCTTCTAAAGCCTGGTTTAATTGATCAAGTGTCCTTATGCCCACTACTGCCGAAGAAATTACTGTTGGGTTCAACACAAATTGCAGTGCTATTTGTTCTGCTGATTTTTCATTCTTTGTTAATTCAAAAATCGCCTTTTTTACCTTTTTTACTTCCTGGTAGGTATGATTCAAATAATGCGTAACAGGTTTATCCACCAAAATTCCTCTGGCCAATCCTCCCCTCGCCAATACGCCAATGTTGTTTTCTTCAAGCAATTTGAAACAACTTTCTTCTGGTCGTCTGTCCAGTATGCTGTATTGCATCATCACACTGGTGATATTCGATTTTGAAACATACTCCCTAATGACGTTTGGACGTATGGAGGAAATACCATAGTGCCTGATTTTCCCTTGTTCCACCAATTTTTCAAAAGCTTCAATTACGTCATCAATTGAATCCTCTATCGTACCACCATGAAGCTGATACAAATCAATGTAGTCGGTCTGCAATCGCCTCAAACTATCTGCTACAGCCTTCAGTATATATTCTTTCTTCGGATTCCAATCCCAGCCACTCCCGTCAGCCCTCCATTGATTGCCCACTTTGGTACCTATTAGTATTTCCTTTCTTCTGTTTTTCTATAATACTCCCTTAAAATAGGGCCACTCGCTAAGGTTTATTTTTAACAATTAAC
>CAXBNB010000742.1:0-2523 GCA_963976505.1 uncultured Reichenbachiellaceae bacterium | reverse complement strand
TTACCTTCGACAAGCTCTGCTTCTTGCTCCTGCGCTTCCCCATGCAACTCCAAAATCCTTTCTGAAGCTCCTATCGCACGTTGCACTTGCCCATACATATCTCCAAGACCTGCAATAGACCCACCGATAAAAGCAGTATAAAAAAAGAAAGACATCAGCTCCCCTGACAACATATCTCCATTTTGTAAAAGGTGTGCTCCATACCACATGATCCCAACCATGCCTCCGAAAAGAGCAAAAATGATAAATGAAATCAATCCACCTCGGTATTTAGCGGTTTCAATGGCCTTGCCCACCACCACATCCTGGCTCTTTTTGAATCTGGCTATTTCAAACAACTCATTGGTGAATGTTTTCACAGTAGCAATCGCCTGAAGTGTTTCCTCAATTATAGTAGTAGATTTTGCCAATTCTTCCTGGGTGTTTTTAGAAAGTTTCTTGATTTTTTTACCAAAAAACATGGCAATAACAATGAGTACTGGAAAGGTGCCTAGCATAAACAAACTCAACGAGGGAGTTGTGAAAAATATAATGCCGATACCAACAACGAGGGTCACAAGTTGTCTGGTGACTTCTGCCAATGTAGTAGAAAAAGTGGTTTGAAGTAAAGTTACATCTGAAGATATTCTACTCATCAACTCTCCTGTTCGGGTTTTATCAAAAAAGGAAACAGGTAGAAATAATATTCGGCTAAATAAGGACTTTCTTACATCTGACATGGCCCGCTCACTTACTTGAGCAAACAGATATACCCTGAAAAAAGAAAGTATGCTTTGGATAAATAAAATAGCAACCAATGACAGGGCAATCAAATGAATTTCATTGAAGTACCATGTTTGATTGCCTGTAGCTACGTCGATGAGTTTTCCGGCAACATACGGAAAAGCCAATAGTAGGAAACTTGAAAAGATGAGGAAAATAAAGCCTACAACAAATTTTGTTTTATAGGGAAGCATAAACCTGAATATGCCAAATAATTTCTGAAGGTTTTCTTTGTTGAACTTGCGCTTTTCCTCGTCAGCCAATTTCGCTTTTGCCATCAGGTTTTATTTTAGAGAGTTTAGAAGCCGCAAAGGTATCTACAGACATGGACATAGCCAACTAGAATGTGATTTGTTAAAGTTTCATCTGTTAAAGAGTAATGAGGGAAATAAAGTAAGGAGGTAAATTCCTCATTAGTTCCTCATATGCTTCAGTTTGTCCACTTCAAGCAACTTGATCTTGCTTGCTTTTATCTCTATCAACTTCTCTTCCTTAAAATCAGATAAGGTGCGGATAACGGATTCGGGAGAAGTACCCACAATATTTGCCAGGTCCTCTCTGGAAATACTCATTTCAAAACTCTCCTGTCCTTCCTCTTCAAATTTTTTCTTGAGGTAGATCAATGACTCAGCAACTCTCTTTCTTACGGAATTGTAGGCCAGTTTCAATAACCTTTCTTCGATTTCCATTAGGTTATTGGAAATCATTTTGATAAATCTATTGGCTACATGGCGATTGCTGCTCAACAAACTAAAAAAATCCTGCTTAGGAATGGTGCAAATTTCTGACTCTTCCAGTGCCATGGCAGATTCATTGTACACCATCTCTTCAAGCAAAGACATGTAGCCGATAAAATCTCCTTCTTTATACAATCCGGTTATGTATTCCTTCCCGTCCGTATTGGTTTTGTAAGTTTTCACCTTGCCGCTATTGATAAAATACAGGCCATGTGGTAAGTTGCCTTCATAAAAAATAATCTCCTTCTTCTTGAATTTCCTAAGAGCCCTCTCTTCAGACAACCGATTCAATTGGTTCATCCCACGAGCCTCATCAATAAACTCATTTAACCCTTCAAGATTTTGTGTGTAATCTTTTTTAAATAGCTTATGTTTTCTCAGTCTGGTTTCGATTACATCCAACAATTCAATATCATCAAAAGGTTTGGTGATATAGTCGTCGGCACCCAGCGTCATTCCTTTTCTAAAATCTTCCTTTTCTGTTTTGGCAGTCAGGAAAATAAAAGGAATCGACGCAGTATAAGGAAGTTTAGCCAATACCCTGAGTACGCCAAAACCATCCAGCTCAGGCATCATTATATCACAGATAATCAGGTCTGGGACTTCTTTTTTAGCCAATTCCACTCCTATCTTGCCATTTTCGGCCGTTATCACCTTATAGTCAGAAAGGTCTAGTATCTCTGCTATGTTTTCTCTCATATCAGAGTTGTCTTCAATCAATAATATTTTAACCATCTTTTTTGTTTGAAATTGGTAATTTAATAATGAACTCAGTCCCTTCCTTCTCTTTGCTTGTGAAGCTTACGTCTCCGTTTAAAATTTCAACATATTTTTTTACAATGTTTAAACCTAGCCCTGTACCTTGAATATTTTCGGCATTTTTAGCTCTATAAAAACGGGTAAATATATTCGCCTGTTCATTCTTAGGAATACCAATGCCTTCATCTCTAATCTTTATCTCCACATTTTCTTCACTGGATTCAATGTTAAAATAGATGTACTTGTCTTCAGGAGAGTATTTTGA
>CAXBNB010000741.1:0-2524 GCA_963976505.1 uncultured Reichenbachiellaceae bacterium | reverse complement strand
TCATCAGGTGAGAAAACAGCAAATAACTCTTGCCCCTCCCATTCTGGTATCTTAATCGTCTTGTCTTCACCCTCAGGACTGGTAATAAAAATACTGCATGTATACTTTTGAAAAGTAGCGATCAAGTTACTATTATCAGAAACAGTCACTTTTGGCAAAGTCCCAATCCATAGGTTAATTTGATTAGTTGCATGTTGAGAAAAACTTGTGAAACTGATAAATACAAGTAATATCGAATAGAAATGTTTCATGGATTTTAATCAAAAAATGTGGATGTTAAACCGATCGGATATAATCACTATATATGAATAGAAATTCGTTAGAACGAGTTCTATTGACAGCTTATCTAATTGTAAATCAATGATATTATAAGTACTCTCGCTCATAAACCCGTATTTACCATCGCTGTGGGTGGGCTGGCAATAGCTCGAAAAAGAGGCAACAACCAAGCAAAGACTTAGAAATGCTTTCATTGTTCAAGAGTTTAGATTTTCGCTGGTAGCTTAATCAAAATAACTCATTTAATCAAAATAATGGAATACCCACTGGTACGGATATTTTATATAAAACCAATCAAATGGTTGAAATTTTATTCACATTCAAAATTCAATTTTCTAATGACTTCAATACCATTTCCACTTGTGCTAGTTGTGCACGGGAATCATCGGAGGTGGACGAGTTTTTATCTCTTTGGAATGCATAAAATGCATCTCTCAAATACCTGATTTTTTCATCTTCTCTGGTTTGCTCTGTAGCATACATCACGGCTGCTATTCCAAAGGCATTTTCCCATTCTGTTTTGTCTGGCTGAAGGTTTAGCAATTCCTTGGCGTACATCATTGCTTGAAAATAATCCAGCGCATCGTTATGTGCGTAGTTGGCCGCTCTGACATAATAAATGTATGCCTTCTCTTTGTTGTTGTTGTTTCGAGCAATAGCGGCGATATGACCAAGTGCACGCATGACCCTTACTTTGTTTTCTTTAGAATTTGATCTACTGTAAAACTCGTACTGTGCTTCGTACATGTCGTAACATTCCAATTTATCATCCAATACTCTACGGTTTTTGGTAAAAGCTATATAGGCCTTCCTTGCTTCACTTTCCTTACCGAGTTTGTAAAGGCAAATGATTTGTTGAGATTCGGCCATCAGATCAAAACCAAGCTCACTGATCACGGCATCCCATTGATTGATCGCCTCTTGCCATTTACCAGCTGACATTAATTTTTCCGCTTTTACTCTCAGGTCATTGGATTGCTGCCGACTTAAGTAAGCTCCAATGAAAGGACAGTTGGGGTCAACTTCCAGCAATTTTTCCACAGTTTCATTTGCCTCTGCTATTCTTGACTCATCTTCTAGTGCAAACACTTTTTTCAAATAAGCTTGCGGAAGATTGGGATTCAGTCTAATTGCTTCATCAAACTTTCCTGCAAAAACCAAATGATCGTACTCAGTGTACAGTTCTTCTTTTATGTACTTTTTAAACCTTGGATCTTTTTCCCATACATTTGACAAGCTCGCCTTTTGTCCATCTTCGTCTGGTTTATAGAGTTCTTCCTTTTGTTTTTGCAACCAATAGAAAGCATCATTTGAATTCATTTTGGAATTTGCAAAAGACATTTTACTGAGGGCAACATATTTAGAAGATGATCCTCTTTTGTTTTTGACAAATTCTTCATAACCAATGACAAAAGGTTTGGACGCAAGTATTTTGGACCATCGCTCTGGCTGTGTTAGAAATATCTTGTTAACCAACAAACTATATTCGACAGCTCTAGCCCCATTTGCCATCTCTTCCAGGGCCATATAAGCTTCCTCTATCTTTCCCGACTTTGCTAATTTTACTGCTCTACCTTCAGGTGAATTGGCTTCATATTGTTTTTGGTGCCTGTCGATATCATCCAATATGTCTTTATAGGTGGACTTTTTAGTTCGCTTATACATGACATTCACTGCCTTTTTAAGGCTAAGAATGTCCTGTGACAAATCTGTTAGAAGAGAGACACTTGTATTTGTTTTTTTGTTAATTGCTTCAATGATTTTGATATCACAATAATGATTCCTTTCTGACTCCAGAGCCCCTGCCCATCTTTGTTTTTTAATAGCATATAATTTAGGTGAATTCATAGCATCCCAAACAGCACTTTCACGGTCACTTTTTTTCATCACCTCACCATTATTAGCAATTACATACGTATTGTCCTCCATAGTCAAGGCATCTCCCAAATCAGTTAAGGAAAAATTGACATCATAAAATTTACCTGCATTGTATTTTTTTGACGGAATAATGGCATAAGGTTTGTTTTCACCATAACGATAAAGCTGCAAGGACTTTTCTTTGTCAGCTATTGTTACAAATGCACTTTTTTTCAGCACTAAAAACCTACTACTTCTAGGTTGCTTGTAAGTCTTGACAACATGAGTTTCTTTTGTTCTTAGGTTGTATGCACTTATTCCAAATTCTTCATTGCTATTCGTTTTATAATACATCATTTCCCCAGAAAATTGATGCTTTTCTCCTACA
>CAXBNB010000740.1:0-2526 GCA_963976505.1 uncultured Reichenbachiellaceae bacterium | reverse complement strand
TTCAAGCTTTACATGCCCTTGATCCAAACTTTCATTTCTCGATACAAAAAAATTGACAGCAAATTACCTAATTGCATTTTTTAAAGAATTTTAAAATAAAACATGACCTGTGATGCCTTTTTAATGGATTATAAAAAGTCAATGCAAAATTGATTTTTTTCTTACTTATTTTTTCTACAATTTTGATGTCCGCTATGGAATTAATCATCCGTTAAAGATTTTAAACCACCAATTTAACAATCTCCAATGCATAACAAAATATGGGATACCTGTTTGTCTTTTATTGAGGGAAAAATTCCTGAACAAAGCTATAAAACGTGGTTTAAGCCCATTATTCCAATAAAATTCGAAAATAGTGTATTAACTATACAGGTCCCTACTCAGTTCTTTTATGAATGGTTAGAAGACAATTATGTTAATATACTTAAAGAATCAATTAAACTTACAATTGGTCCTGGTGGCAAGTTGGAGTATTCGGTAATCGTTGACAATGGAAATCATGCCAATAAGCCATACACCGTCAATTTGGCGCAAAAAAACAGTCATTCTAAAGTTGGACAAAACTACGGAAGTGCCAGAGAGCCATATAAGAGCCCTTTTTCACTCCCGGAGGTAGACAACCATTATCAAGACTCAAATCTTAATGTTGAAAATACATTTGATACATATATAGAAGGAGATTGCAACAGACTGGGTAGATCAGCCGGATATGCCGTAGCAACCAAACCCGGAGTAACGTCCTTTAACCCCCTTATGATTTATGGAGGAGTTGGCCTAGGCAAGACGCATTTGGTGCAGGCCATCGGCAATAAAATAAAAGAAACAACACCAGGTAGTTTTGTTTTGTATGTGGCTTCTGAAAAGTTTGCCAATCAATTCATCGAGTCTTTGAAGAACAACAACCTTCAGGAATTCACAAATTTCTATCTCAATGCTGACACGCTCATAATTGATGATGTCCAGTTCTTTAAGGATAAAGTAAAAACTCAGGAAATATTTTTCCATATATTCAATCACCTACATCAAAACGGCAAACAGATCGTAATGACCTCTGACTGCCCTCCTACTGAACTGAAGGGATTACAAGAGCGTTTGGTTTCTCGATTCAAATGGGGGCTTACTGCGGACCTACAGCAGCCTGATTTTGAAACCAGACTTGCTATCATTCAAAAGAAGCTTCAAGATGATGGATTAAAAATTGAAGATAAAGTTTTGGAATATCTGGCCTATAGTGTTGACACGAATATTAGAGAGTTAGAAGGTGTATTGATTTCACTTGTGGCACATTCGTCTCTTAATAAAACTCCTATTGATTTGGAATTGGCTAAGCAGACGCTGAAGTCAATAGTGAAAAATATAGAATCAGAGGTTGGCATAGATTACATTCAAAAAACAGTCTCGGAATACTTCAATGTTCCTACAGACGAGTTGAAAGCCAAAACCAGAAAGAAAGAAATTGTGATTGCAAGGCAACTTGCCATGTACTTTACCAAAGACTACACCAATCATTCCTTAAAGAGCATTGGAAGCCACTTTGGAGGTCGAGATCACAGTACGGTAATACATGCGCTTCAATCTGTAAATGATATGCTCGATACTGATGCTCGATTTAGATCTTCAGTAAATGAGTTGAAGAAAAAATTCAGCATGAAGGCGATTTGATTTAAGGTCAAATTTTAAGAAAACAAAAAAGACAACCAAGGATAAGTCATCTGATATTGATAACACCCTTTATCAAACATCACATGATAATTAAGGCATAAACATAACAAGTTTGGGATACTATTGTCAGCATCATGAGTTTTTCATAAAGGTCGTATATGTGCTTCTTCAGCGTACAATCTCTTCTTCGTTTTTATAGCGACTTCACTATTCATTTGATGGTTTATTTAGTTGGGTTAAGCTGGTTTAAAAATCATTGATACAATTCAAGTGTTTTGGCAAGCGTGGATTTAATTTCAGATATTAGACTCTTTGGTTTAACAACTTTAACCTTTGCCCCAAATGATAACAGTTCCATGATAAAATCATGAGTGATATACATTTTTAGTTTGATCTTCAGCTCATCATCAGTATCTATTAATATCTCCTGTGATTCATGTAAAGGCAGTGACTTAATATATCTACCTTGAAATGGATCAAATGATAGAATTATATCTTGTAGTTGAGTATCGTCTGGACTTATTATGCCAAAGCAATTTTTAAAATGTTCATTAACATCGTAATTATCTGATCCTAGCGATTTCTTTTTGGTGATTTCTAAATCGGTTATTCTATCCAAAGCAAAAGTTTTAACCTTTTCATCTTTTAAGTCTTTAGCAATTAAGTACCATCTATGCTTAAATTCTTTTAATGCATAGGGTTCTACAATTCTATTGGTTGAATTTGCTTCCCAGTATTTCTGATGAGTGAATTTAATTTGAACCTGCTTATTTATAACATGAAGCAAATCATATAATTTTTCTGTCCCTTGTGGTCTTTTTTTTTCTAAATGAACAATATTAGATAGCCTTTCAGAAATATTAA
>CAXBNB010000739.1:0-2529 GCA_963976505.1 uncultured Reichenbachiellaceae bacterium | reverse complement strand
TTAATCAAAGCATTTCAATTGGACCTGGATTGTATTACAATAGTGTAGCAGGTTTCTCACAGAGGGTATCTGTTTTATATGCAATTCGATCATCCTATTTTATATTAACGGCTATTCCAACAATAGCTCACGCTGAAGAAACCGGATTGATCAACGGTGAGATGTTTTTGCAAATGCAGTTGACCCTACCCATAAAAGAGGATTGGAAAATGCTGCTCAGCGCCCAAATACTTACTAACTGGGAAAAGCTCTCACGCCACACCAGGAGCTTTCAACAATTAAGAGCTGGATTTGATAAAAAAGCTACGCAGTTTGGACTGGCTATGGACTTTGATCAGTATGGTGATTTTCCATTAACCAGAACGACGCTAGGTGTATTCGTTCGAAAAATTTTTCTAAATAATAAATAAACAATGATATGATGATTTACAAAATTCTAAAAACAGAAAGTAACTGGGGAGCACTCATCGCTCGCTTAACACTTGGAATCGTTCTATTTCCTCACGGAGCCCAAAAGATGCTGGGTTGGTTTGGAGGATATGGGTTTGCAGGAACAGTTGATTTTTTTATGCATCAAATGCAGCTTCCCTGGATTGTTGCTTTTGCAGTGATCATAATTGAGTTCTACGGATCGGTTTTCTTAATTCTTGGGCTAGGAAGCAGATTGTGGTCTCTGGCCATCGCAGGTCTTTTTTCAGGCATCATTTACACCACTCATTTGGAGCATGGTTTTTTCATGAATTGGTTTGGAAACCAAGCAGGTGAGGGCTCTGAGTACGCGCTGCTAATCTTAGGGATTGCAGGAGCTGTCTTGATAAGTGGTAGCGGAAAATATGCATTAGATACTCAATTAGTAAAACTTCTAAATAGATAAAAAATGAAAAAGATAATAGCACTTGGAGCAAGCAGTAGTAGAAAATCCATCAATAAAACACTAGCTATTCATGTAGCGAGTAAGATTGCTGACGTTTCTATTAACGTCATTGACCTAAATGACTTTAAACTGCCATTGTATAGTGTCGATTCAGAAGAGGCATTTGGAATACCTGAAGGAGCACATAGGTTCAATGATATCATCGAATTAGCAGATGGGTTGGTGATATCCCTTGCAGAACATAACGGAACCTACACTGCAGCCTTTAAAAACCTTATTGACTGGCTTTCCAGAATCGATATTAAAGTATGGAAAGGAAAACCGATCTTATTGATGGCTACTTCCCCCGGTGGACGGGGTGGGGCAAGTGTACTTGCTGCAGCTAAATCCTTATTTCCATTTATGAAAGGTGATATTATAGCTGATTTTTTACTGCCCTCATTTTACGACAATTTCTCAAATTCAGGAATTACCAACTCGGAATTAGAATCGAAGTTGAAAGAAAAAATCGTACTGTTTGAGAAATCATTAGAAAAAGTAGAAACGGTTTAAACCCCCAAACACAAGGTGGGCTCCACAATTATTGGCACAATAAGTTGAGCAATTGGGAGCTCAGTTTTTTCAATTTTAAAATCAAAATTCATCGCAATAAGAAATGAATAGCAAACAAAATTATGGTCTGTGGATTGGAATCTTTATTGCCAGTTTCATTCTTCTCAGTGCCTTCAATCAAACAACAGAATACAATGAATATATAAAGGAGCTTTCCGTATCTGATGTAAAGCTCAGGCAGACAGCATTCGAAATTCTGGAAAACAAATGCAATGTCTGTCACCGCAAACAAAATCCACTGATGGTCTTTAAGGAAAAGAATATTTCCAAAAGAGCCAAGAAAATTTACCAAATGGTATTTGTGGAAAATCGAATGCCTAAAGGAAATGATATCCGACTGACCAACGAAGAATACATCGTACTTGAAAAATGGATCAAATCACAAGAAAACAGTTAATCATGGAACTCTCAATTAAAATCGTGTTTCTATTTAGTGCTGTCATCCTCACTGGACTTTCAGCAGGCTTCTTTTATGCATGGCAGGTGTCTGTCATTTCAGGAACCAAACAGCTTCAAGATGAGACTTACCTTGTAACCATGCAAACAATCAATCGGGCGATTCTTAATCCTGCCTTCTTTTCTATTTTCTTTGGTCCACTCATCATACAAGGCATCACGTGTATATATGAATTTCATTCTAGTAAATTGATTTTCGGGCTTACACTTGCTGCTTTCTTTACCTATTTAATAGGAGCATTTGGTGTGACTTTATTTGGCAATGTGCCTCTAAACAATCGGTTGGATGCATTGAGTATTGCTGGATCACAGTTAGCTAAACTTACGGAGTTTCGAATGCATTATGAATCTACGTGGAACCGCCTACATCTGATTCGTACCTCATTTTCACTCATATCTTTTCTGTTGATTGTGTTATCTGTTTTTACACAACTCAAAGAATAAAAAAACAATTTTTTATACTATTAATCATAATTTAAAATGAAAAAGAACATCTTAGTAATCGGAGGGACTGGTAAGACTGGCCGCCGAGTAGTAGAAGGCCTAAATGAACTTGGCCACAATGTAACAGTAGGTTCAAGAAAAGG
>CAXBNB010000738.1:0-2533 GCA_963976505.1 uncultured Reichenbachiellaceae bacterium | reverse complement strand
CTTCCTTGGACATGCAGCCGTATTGCTATTTGGAAAATGATGTTTTGACCGAGTTGCCTACAGAACATACTCCTGGAAATGAACTAAATTCAGCATCGTATGCAACCGGAGCATTTTGGCGTCCGGGTAAAATCACCAAAAGCTTCGATTTTTATGATGTCCTTCCCAATTTCATCAGGCAAGCCAAAACATTTGTGCAGTCCCATGCCAAAGACAAGAAACCATTTTTTCTTTACTTGCCCTTGGCTGCTCCGCACTCACCATGGGTGCCTACAGAAAACCATAACGGAAAGTCGGGAGCAGGAGAATATGGAGACTTTGTTCAAATGGTGGATGATCAGGTGGGAAGCTTCCTGAAAACCATCGATCAAAGTGGCATTTCAGACAATACTATTGTTGTTTTTACCAGTGATAACGGACCATTCTGGAAACCTGATTACATAGAAAGGTTCAATCACCGTGCTGCTGCTAATTATAAAGGCATGAAGGCCGATATCCATGAAGGTGGACACAGAATACCGTTTATGGTACGTTGGCCGGGAAAAATTCAGCCAGGAAGCCAAAGCAATTTCACTACTACCTTGACCAATCTGATGGCCACCACTGCTGATGTGCTTGGAGTTGAATTGAAAGCCAATTCAGGGGAAGACAGTCAAAGTATTTTGCCTATTCTTTTGGATGACAAATCAAAAATAACTGAAGCCATGCCTGTGGTACACCATTCTTCCAAGGCCTTTTTTGCCATAAGGAAAGGAGACTGGAAATTGATGGAGAAACAGGGTTCAGGTGGGTTTTCTATCCCGGTAGTTATCGAACCAAAAGAAGGAGAACCAATTGGCCAGCTGTACAATTTGAAAGATGATCCATCTGAAACGAACAACTTGTACAATGACAAACCAGAAGTGGTAAAAGAGCTTTTGGTTGAATTAAATAAAATTAGAAATAGGTAGTGTAATCATGAAAATTCATGATTAAGTCTTGGAGAACGTAGTGATGCAATATCTCACGTGTAAGTTGACAGAAAATAAAAGTTTGATTTGCTGGGCAAGCTGTATTTCGCTTATTACAAGTATTAAATAAAGTAAAATGTATAAAGTACTTTTCATTTTTCTTATTGCCTCTATTCAAGGCGCTAATGGACAAGGTTGGAAACACCATATTATCGACAATTCTTCTAGTGGAGCTGATGGCGTCAAGTTAGCGGATATCAACAAGGATGGATTGTTGGACATCACTACTGGATGGGAAGAAGGAGGCATCACCAAGTTGTACCTTAATCCCGGTACAGACAAAGTAAAGAGTGAATGGCCATCTGTTGTGGTAGGAGAAACGCCAAACGTGGAAGATGCCGTATTTGCAGACATGAACAATGACGGGTATTTGGATATTATAAGCTGTACAGAAAATAAGTCTGAGAAGATATATGTCCATTTTGGCCCAAAGAAGGATTTTTTGAACCCTAAGAAATGGAAACAAAGTGTATTGTCTGCCTCAGAAAGAGTCACGATGTGGATGTATGCCGAGCCATTACAGTTGGACGGAAAATTTGGGACAGACCTGATAGCTGCCGGAAAGGGTGATAATTCACAATTGGGATGGTTTGAAGCCCCTAAAAAAGGCAATGACCTGAATGGTTGGAAATGGCACACTATATCTTCCATGGGTTGGGTGATGTCTATCATACTGCGTGATATGGATGGAGATGAAGATATGGATGTAGTGGTGACAGATAGGAGAGCAGAGCTTCGGGGTATCCGTTGGTTGGAAAACCCTGGAATTGGTGAGCAACAAAAACTGGCATGGACCAATCATTTCATTGGAGGAAGAGAATTGGAAGTGATGTTTATGGACATGTCGGACTTAGATGGGGATGGTATCGAAGAAGTAGTCCTGACAGAACGAACGAATCAAACCATCAGGATTTATAATAGAACGAACAAATCAGGATTGGAATGGACTGAACAAATTATTGATGTACCTACAACCACAGGAAATTGTAAGTCTGTAAGTGTTGGAGATGTCAATGGTGATGGAGTGAAGGACTTTGTATTGAGTACCAATACAGATAAAGAAGAGAAAGTAGGATTGACTTGGTTGGACGGAAAAAAGATTGGAAGTGCATCAGGAAACGATTTTCAACAAATATCAGGTGTACACAGGTCAAAGTTTGACAAAGTAGAACTACTGGATATTGATGGGGACGGAGATTTGGATGTATTGATTTGTGAGGAGAATTTTGGTGAATACAGCGAAGGATTGGGCGTAGTGTGGTATGAAAATGATTTAAAAAGTGAGAAATAAAATATGAAAGGAATTAAGGTTTTGTCGATAGGCTTTTTGGTGATTTTATTTTCCTGTAATCAACCTGTCAAAGCAGAAACGAAACCCAATATAGTTTTTATCCTTGCAGATGATTGCAGCTATTGGGACTTGGGAGCTTATGGCAGTAAAGACGCCATTACTCCAAACATTGACAAACTGGCTGCTGAAGGGATGAAGTTTACCAAATGCTATCAGGCTGCTCCAATGTGCT
>CAXBNB010000737.1:0-2533 GCA_963976505.1 uncultured Reichenbachiellaceae bacterium | reverse complement strand
TCGGCTAAAGGGAGGTTCATTGACTTAGCTGAAAAATATCCAATCAATAGCGCCATACCATTATGGAGTGTCACCAGTAATATCACTGCACCTATGTGATTGAGAAAAATATCAAAATTAGCTGCCAGTGCTCCCAAAACAAATGCACCAAATATCATTATAGAGATTTTGCGGATAATCCCACTGACCTTTAAAGTAAGGTCTGGTTTTTTTGCAGACAATAGCATTCCCAAAATCAGGGGTATCAATAGCACCAAAAATATGGTAACGACCACATTAGACATGTCCAAATTGACTTCTTGCAATATGGCACGTGTCGGCGCATAAAAATTACTCCACAACGCCAAATTGAATGGCGTCATAACTACACACAACGTAGTAGAAATAGCGGTAATACTTACCGATAATGCCACATTTCCTTTAGACATCATAGTAAAGAAATTGGAAACATTTCCTCCCGGACATGCCGAGATCAATATCATTCCCAATGCCACGCTAGCGCTGGGTTTGATCAATAGAATCAGAAGAAAGGTAAAAGCAGGCAATAAGATAAATTGGGAAACCAATCCTGTGAGAATTGGAATAGGAGTTTTTATTATTCGCTTAAAATTCTCAATCTTCAACTCTAGTGCTACTCCGAACATGATAAACGCCAAACAAACATTCAGCACAAGTAGAGAATCCTTATTGAAATTTAAAACTACCTGATCTAGTGAATCTTGCAAGTTTGGTGTTGGTCAGGGTGGCAATTCGGTTTAAAGAAAAATCAATATCACTTAGCACTCGCAAGCACTTCATTGTACTTGTTGGCATTGTTTAACACTTCAATAGCCTTGTTTACATCCACGTCTTGCTCCAGAGATGCTTCAACCACTCCTTTTTTAAGGTAATAGCGTGATATTATTCCCTCCTCCAAAAGTCTGGTTATTTCCTCTTTGTAGGTAGTAAGTCCGTTGGATTTCAGTGAAGTAACTTTCGTCTGCAGCTCATCGATTTCTTCCAACAGTTTCTTATACACCTTATCGCTTTTAGAAGCTTTTCTCAACTCAGAGATCGTCTCCTCTGCCAATGAATTGTTTTCAAAATCTTTAGCTTTCATCCAATCCATAAATTCTGAATATTCTGTATTGGTCAAATGAAAGGTTTTCGCATCGGCTATCTTTTCATGCTCAAAATAGTATTTTGTTGCATAATCAAACAGGAGTCCACTTTCAGAAAGATTCGCCGTGTAAGAAGACAATGAAACTACCTCAGTTTCAATATCTGGATCCACGCCTCCGCCATCAAAAACTTTTCTGCCATTCGTAGTAGTGAAAGTCGATTTCAAAGAGTCTGGCATGCTGCCAACACTTCCGTCCACACGCCTATGAGAATAGTCAAGTGCCTGAATACACCGACCACTTGGCACATAATATTTTGCAGTAGTCATCTTCAACTGAGCATTGTACGACAGAGGTTTTGTCATCTGAACCAAGCCTTTCCCATAAGATTTTTGGCCAATAAGAACGCCACGGTCATAATCTTGCATTACACCAGACACAATCTCTGATGCCGATGCACTTTTACTATTGATCAATACTGCTAGCGGAATTTCCAAATCAAGTGGTTCCGACCTGGTATTGTAGAGGTAGCTTTGCTTTTTCGTTTTACCTTTGGTATGTACTACCTTTTGTCCTTTTGGAATGAAAACGTTGCAAATATTTACAGCCTCATTCAGCAACCCCCCTGGGTTTTGACGCAAGTCAAGTACAATCTTTTTTGCTCCCTGATCCTTTAGTTCTTTTACGGTTTTTCTCACATCTTCTCCTGCATCCCTAGTAAACTCACTCAACCTTAGGTAACCGATATCTTCTGTAATCATTCCCTTATAGCTGATGTTAGGAATAACAACTTTTTCTCTTTTCATTTTCAAGTTGAGCGTCTCTGATCCGAGGTTTCGACTAATGGTCAATTCTACTTCCGTTCCTGCCTGTCCCTTTATCAATTTACCAAATTCCAAATCCGACATCTCTCTCACATCTACGCCATCCATTGAGATGATCTCATCGGATATTTTGATACCAGCCTCATCAGCCGGTGAACTTTCATAGATCATAAGCACCACGTGCTTTCCATTTACTTTATTGGATTGGATACCTATACCTCCATATTCGCCAGTGGCCATGGTACGGTAATCCTCAATATCATCCTCCTGAATATAGACCGTATAAGGATCAAGTTTTTTCAACATGGCCTTCACACCCGTGTTCAATAATTTATTAGGGTTAATTTCATCTACGTAATTGGCATTCAACTCCTGATAGATGGAGGCAAACATTTCCAAATTCTTGGCTATTTGAAAATATTTATCCCCTGTAGGTGAAAATGAAAAAAGCCCTATAGAAACTATAGGCACTATAATCAACAACACATATTTTATTCTTTTTCTCATATCTTCCTTCTATGGACTATTAACCTAACGACATTCGGGTAAAATGGATTTCGAATGCTAACTATTTGTGAATAGTAAAATTGAAGCCAATTTATTGAAATT
>CAXBNB010000736.1:0-2538 GCA_963976505.1 uncultured Reichenbachiellaceae bacterium | reverse complement strand
CATTATACGATTTCGGACCAGAAACCACTGGCAGAGGTTTTAAAGGGCAGTCAATTGACAACTTGGCCATTAGGTATATGAAAGCCAGTTCTGGGCCTTGGTGGACGGACTATCCTGGTTTGCCCTTTACTACCGATGGGTTGGATAGCATCCAGGCCAGAAAGAAGGTGTATCAGAAATTTATCAAAGATTTTATGCGTTGCGGAGCGGCAATCGACGAGAACATAGGTCGTTTGTTGGACTATTTAGAAGAAAGTGGATTGGCGGAAAATACAGTGGTAGTTTATACAGCAGATCAAGGTTACTTTTTGGGCGAGCATGGGTTTTTCGATAAAAGGTTGATTTATGAAGAATCTTTGAGAATGCCATTTGTAATCAGGTATCCAAAAGAAATCAAAGGTGGAACACGAATTGATGACATGATTTTGAACATTGATTTTCCTGCTTTGTTTGCTGACTATGCTGGTATAGACAAACCTGCAGGAATGCAGGGAAGAAGCTTCCGGGAAAACCTTAAAGGCAAAACACCTAAGGATTGGAGGAAGTCTATGTACTACCGTTATTGGTTGCACAGCCAAGACAGGCCTGGACATTTTGGTATCCGAAATGACCGCTACAAGCTGGCCTTTTTCTACGGACAGCCATTAGGGAAGCCGGGGACAGAATCTGCTTCCACAGAGCCAAATTGGGAATTTTATGACCTGCAGAAAGACCCTAAAGAAGGATATAATGCCTATGCTGATGCGCAATATGCTGATGTCATTAAGGAAATGAAAGTGGAATTGTTAAAGCAAAAAGCATTGGTTGGTGATTCCGATGATACATATCCGGAAATGCAGGAAGTGTTTGCCAAATATTGGGATTAGAAAAGTTGTATTTCCTACATTGTATAATTGATAGAGTTTGTATCACTTTGTTATTTGTGATCTTTGAAAAATAAATTATGGTTTCAATATCAATTTTTACCTTTATGCTTGTACTTTTTGTACAGCAAATTTTAGCTCAATCCAACCCTTACAATCCCAATAAACTTCAGGAAGTATGGGCGCCTGTGCCACGCAAAGTCGATACTGGATTGGATGATAAATCGCCACCTTCGGATGCGATTGTTTTGTACGACGGTACAGATCTCGATCAATGGGTTTCCACCAGAGATGGTGGGGTCGTGCCTTGGATAAGTGAAGATGGTGTATTGACAGTTGCACCGAAAACAGGGAGCATCAAGACTATACAGGAGTTTGGTGATTGCCAGCTTCACCTGGAATGGAGGACACCAGCCATAGTAGAAGAGGAGGAAGGTCAGAAACGGGGAAATAGCGGGGTTTACATTCAATCCCGATATGAAGTGCAGATATTGGACAGCTACAACAATTCTACTTATGCGAATGGACAAGCAGGAGCGATATACAAGCAGCATATTCCTTTGGTCAATGCCGTACGAAAACCAGGAGAATGGCAGACCTATGACATTTTGTTTACCGCCCCAAAGTTCAATGCGGACAGTATAAAAGTTTCCTCAGGCAAAGTGACAGTGCTTCATAATGGCGTATTGATACAGCACAATGTTGAGTTGAAAGGTCAAGCGCCACATGGCAAAGCTCCTCTTATGCTTCAGGACCATTCAGATTTGGTAAGCTTTAGAAATATTTGGATTCGCTTGTTGGAGTAATATTGGTATCTGTTTGAGGTAGGAAAAAGCAGAATTGAGATCCTTCATTTCATTCAGGATGACAATAGATGCAGTTTCGGGTTGTACAAATCTTGTTTTGATATTTCCAGCTTCCCTGTCATTTTGACGAAGGAAAGGTCTTGTTGGTGATTGCAGTACCAATCAAACCGCAAAGCTGCCAGTAGATCTTACTTGGTTTTTCATTATGCATGTCCATTGGGTTTCCGTCATGTCTGCGGAGGCAGACATCTCATAAAGCCATTTCACACATATTATATTAAGTAACCCCTGTCTTAACAAAGGCGGAGATCCTTCATTGCATTCAGGATGACAACAGATGCAGTTTCGGATAGCACTGAACTAGTTTTGAGGTTTGGAGTTTCCTTGTCACCTTGACGAAGGAAAGGTCTTGTTGGTTGGTTGCAGTAACAATCAAACTGCAAAGCTGCTACTAGACCGTACTTGGCTTTTTATGAGGCATTTCCATTCGGTTTTCGTCATTTCTGCGGAGGCAGAAATCTCATTGGGCTAAGGGAGTCCAGCAAGCCTTGGCTTTATTGTTATGGGTTAACAGACCACTGAACATCGGATTCTTAGACATTGGAGGCTTGATTGGTCACAAGACCAACAAGGACGGAGCTCCTTCATTGCATTCAGGATGACAACAGATGCAGTTACGGATAGCACTGTTCTAGTTTTGAGGTTTGGAGTTTCCTTGTCATTTTGAACGCAGTGAAAAATCTCATTGAGATAAGTGGAGCCCAACAAAGGTGGAAAATAAATACGCTTGCCTACTTTCCAGTGAGAAACTTGTACACCCCAAAAACAGCGATAGCAATACCTAGCGCAAGGCTAAGGTAATACCAGGT
>CAXBNB010000735.1:0-2545 GCA_963976505.1 uncultured Reichenbachiellaceae bacterium | reverse complement strand
TGTTAAATTTCAACGAAAATGAATCAGGGAAAGCTATGGGCATGTCTTCCTATGGCTTATTAGATAATAATAAAATAGAATGGTTTAAAGAATAGTCTACAGGACAATCAATAATATGGACTCCATCCTCATTCAGGCATTTTTCTAATGTTTCTGTGAAATGCTGACTGCTGGTAATTCGATGACCGTGCGCACCATAACTTTTTGCATACATCACAAAATCAGGGTTTTTGTAGTCTAGCCCAAAATTCTTGAATCCCATTCCTTCCTGCTTCCATTTGATCATACCATAGGCATTATCATTTAAGATAATGACAACCATATTTAAACCAATTCTAACGGCTGTTTCTATTTCTTGTGAGTTCATCATGAACCCTCCATCTCCACATACAGCGATTACTTTTTTATCAGGGTTGATCAATTTGGCAGCCATAGCTGAAGGAAGTCCAGCTCCCATCGTTGCTAATGCATTGTCAAGTAAAAGCGTGTTGGGTTGATAACACTTATAATTTCTTGCAAACCAGATTTTGTATACACCATTGTCCAAGGTAACAATTCCATCTTCAGCAAGAAGTTCCCTTATTTGACTTACGATCCTCTGGGGTAAAATTGGGAATCTTTCATCATTGAAATATTTGGTAATGTGGCTATCTACTTCTTTTTTCACCTTTTCATAATAGCTAAAATCCCAGTGAGATTGAACTTCTATATTTTCTGCCATTCCCCAAACGGAGGTAGCAATGTCTCCCAATACGTCGAGGTGTGGAAAATACACTTGATCAATTTCTGCAGGCGAGAAATTCACATGGATCACTTTTTTACCATCATGCTCCATGAAAAATGGTGGTTTTTCAATTACATCATGACCTACATTTATAATCAGATCAGCCTTATCGATGGCATAGTGCAAATAGTCGTTGCTCGATAATGCAGCAGTTCCTAAAAATAAGGGATGCCTTTCGTCAATGACTCCTTTGCCCATTTGGGTGTTGAAAAATGGGATTTTGGTTTTTTCTATAAATGCGATAAGTGCATTGCCGGTTCTTTTTCTATTGGCACCTGCGCCTATTAGTATCAAAGGCATTTTGGCCTTTTGAATCATTTCTACTGCACTGTCTATGGCTTTATGATCTGGTGAAGGTCTTCTCACAGAAGGAACGTCAAACAATCTTTCGTCCGTGTTTTCCGCAGCTACATCTTCTGGCAATTCAATGTGAACAGCACCGGGTCTTTCCTCTTGTGAAATCCGGAAAGCTTCTCTTACTATTGATGGGATATTATTTCCGCTCACTACTTGTTTCGTGAACTTTGTAATGGGGCGCATCATATCTACAATATCTAATATCTGAAAACGACCCTGCTTGCTTTTTTTGATTGGTTTTTGTCCAGTGATCATCAGCATTGGCATGGCTCCAAGCTGTGCGTAAGCAGCTGCAGTTACAAAGTTGGTGGCACCAGGTCCCAAAGTGGATAAACAAACACCGGGCTTACCTGTTAACCGGCCATAAGTTGCAGCCATAAATCCAGCCCCTTGCTCATGGCGATTGAGAATTAACTTTATTTTTGACCTGCTCAAAGAATCTAGAAAATCCAGATTCTCTTCTCCTGGTATTCCAAATATGTATTCTACGTCTTCATTTTCCAGTGCCTCAATAAATAAATCTGATGCTTTTTTCATGATGTTAAATTCTGGTTACAGTATGGTTTGTAAATCAATAATTTTATCTGATAAACCTCTTTTAAAAGGAAAATACTCAATGTAAGCTGATATTCGTAGTTCATAATTAAATAAGATTGAACTCTATAAATATAACGTTAAAAAACGCAGAATTCAAAGAGAAGTCGCTTTAAGAAGCTTAGTCACAAAACTTAACAAAATATGTGGACGGATGATTCCGTATAAATACTTAAATCAAGGAAAGAAAATCACTAACAACAATTCATTGGTTTGAAAGCGTTAAAAATGCCATTGAATTTGGCTTGTACTTTTTTCCAGACCTTAGGGTCAATGCAATAACAGGTTTTGACTCCTTCTATTTCACCCTTGATAATTCCAGCAGACTTTAATTCTTTGAGGTGCTGAGAGACTGTAGCTTGAGACAATGGCAATTCTTTTACTATATCTCCACAGATACAAGATTGCTTTTTGATTAGGTATTGGAGGATGGCTATACGAGCTGGATGCCCCAGTGCTTTGGCATATTTGGCAACTTCGTTTTCTTCTTGTGTGAAAGCCTCTGTTTTTGCTGATCCCATAGTAATTGTAAATATCGCTAAATTACGATAGATAGTGGTCTGTGGTTTCATAAAGTGTTATGTTCATTACTATTTGAGGGCGAAAGACCAATGTTGAGGGGAACTTTTAGTGGTAGTAGTTGAGTATTTATTTTATAAACGTAGGGTTAATGTGGGATTGAGAGTGATACTGGGTAAATACTTTTGGTTGGGTTCTTGACTGCTATGTAGTACATTTAATATATCGATTGTGTCCTCATTCACTTGATATATTATTCTGTAACTCCATCTGAAAAATTTTCTGATGTTA
>CAXBNB010000734.1:0-2546 GCA_963976505.1 uncultured Reichenbachiellaceae bacterium | reverse complement strand
TCAATCAACAAGTGAGGTTTGTATCTTGCTACCTCTAAAAGGCTTGTCGCAAGTAAGTGCAGTAGGAGAAGTGTTTTATGATCAGGAAGCAGATCAGGCATTGTTTCAGTCAATAAAAAAGCATGCCAACGACACCATCCGAATAGTAGAAATAGATGCCAATATTAATGATAAAATTTTTGCTGAAAAGTCAGTAGAAATCCTTTTGCAAATGTTAAAGAATTAAGAATAAGCGCAATACCATTATTAGCTATAAATTAAAAGAAACCAATAAACATATTTTAGAAATGCCAAATCCATGGACAGGGATAGGAAATCCCTACACAAAACAAGAAGTTAGAGACCGTTTGCAAATTACTGTTGATAAAAAGCAAGCAATAATTGCAGCTGGTGCGGGCACGGGAATCAGTGCTAAGTTTATCGAAAAGGGTGGAGCTGACCTGATTATTGTGTACAATTCTGGTCGATTCAGAATGGCTGGTCATGGTTCCACAGCTGGCATGATGGCTTATGGAGATGCCAATGCGGTAGCAATGGAAATCGGTGAATATGAAGTGTTGCCTGTGGTAGAAGAGATTCCTGTAATTTGTGGTGTACATGGTACAGATCCACGCAGAAGAATGTGGCATTGGTTGGGTAAAGTAAAAGATATGGGTTTTTCTGGGGTTAATAATTTCCCTACTCATTCAATTATTGACGGGCATTTTAGAAATGTATTGGAAGAAACAGGAATGAGCTTCCAAAAAGAAGTGGAAATGGTTCGTTTGGCAACTCAAATGGACATGTTTTCAGTTGTTTATGTGGCAAAACCAGAGGAAGCCGTTCAGATGGCAGATGTAGGAGCAGATGCCATTATAGCCCACGTGGGTACTACTGTTGGTGGCTCAATCGGTGTGGAAGGAGCAAGTTGTTCTATGGATGATGCCATTGAGCGTACACAGATTATTATTGATGCAGTGAAAAAATCAAATCCAGACACTTTCTTTTTAGCGCATGGTGGACCTATCAATACTCCTGAGGATGTACGCATAGTAATGGACAAAACGGATGTGCACGGTTTTGTAGGGGCTTCTTCTTTGGAAAGAATGGGAGTAGAGCAATCACTTACAGATTTGACCAGAAGATTCAAGGCATTGACATTCAACAAATAAACTTTATGGCTAAGTACTGGAAATTTACCAAGGAAGAGGAGTGTGTGCAGGAAATGGTGTTGGGACGAAATCACCATTGGCACTACAATGCCGTACTGAGCAAACAAGCTGATACTTATATGGTAAAGGTAACTGTGCCGGTAGGTGGTGGGCATGATTTTCACCACCATCCGGAAATGAATGAAATACTCTATGTCTTGAAAGGAACAGCTGAACAATGGATTGAAAAAGAAAAGCAGCTCCTTAAGCCAGGTGATTCTGTCTACATCGATCCTGCCGTGGTTCATGCGACCTTTAATGGTGGAGACGATGAATTGGAGTTTTTGGCAGTGCTGTCTCCAACTACTGGTTGGGAGGCAGGCACCATAGATGTGTCTGGTACTTTGCCGTATTCAGAATATAGAAAAAATAATATAGAAAAGTAAGAGGCTGTTTCAAAAGGACTGTACAGTTGCCGGATTTATTCCGGCACCCTTTTGAGAACACATCATTTGATGTTTCTCGAACAGGTTCCTGAATACCTGCTTGATAGCAGTCATGAATATGGAAATTATCTAGCTTTTGAAACAGTCTCTTCAAAATATACCTATTGACCTATTGATTAAACTAAACCCCTAGTACAAATGAATTATTCGTTTATTAAATCTTCAATTGCTCTTTGTTGTTTTACACTCGTAATGGCAGCATGTACGAGTGACATGGAGAAACTACCGGAGTTGACTTACACTGGCGTAGAACCTAGAGTCCAAAACCCACTTAGCCCTGAAGCATCGCAAAAGCATATTCAGGTTCCTGATGGATTTGAAGCTGTGCTCTTTGCATCTGAGCCTGAGATCATCAATCCAATCGCTTTTACTTGGGACGAAAGAGGCAGGCTTTGGGTAGTACAGTCACAGGATTATCCTCATGGATTGGCCAATGATGTAGGAGGGGATCGCATTACGATTTGCGAAGATACCAATGGTGATGGCAAAGCGGATAAATTCATTGATTACGCCACTAATCAGAGCTTATCAACGGGTATAGTAAAAGTAAAAGGTGGGATTATCGTGGCACAAGCTCCAGATATGGTATTTCTAGAAGATACCAATGGGGATGATAAAATGGATAAGAGTACTGTGCTTTTTGGCGGATTTGGAACTTACGATACCCATGCCGGTCCTTCAGCACTTCGTTATGGTCAAGACAATTTGATTTGGGGGTCTGTAGGATATTCAGGGTTTGAAAACCAATTCGAAGGAAAAAATGTGGAATTTAAAATGGGCGTTTATCGCTTTACAAAAGATGGAAAATCTTTCGAGCCAGTGGGTCGTTTCAACAACAATACTTGGGGACTAGGCATCAGAGAAGATTTTGAAATATTTGGCTCTACTGCAAACAACAACCATGCGTGCT
>CAXBNB010000733.1:0-2558 GCA_963976505.1 uncultured Reichenbachiellaceae bacterium | reverse complement strand
TTGCCCCAAATATTCCAAGCTCCTCTAAGCTCATTCATTACCTCATAAGTGCGCCAATCACCAGTAAGGTTCCAATGGATGTAATGTCCCAACCAATTGGTTCCATAACCATCCCATGAGACTCCTCCAGAACGATCGTTTTCTTTTCTAGGACCTATCCCCCAATATGCCGAATGGCGTCTTCCAAATCCTACATAGCGTGGATCTGTACTATTATAATGTTTAATCAATGCATCTCTAACGAATTGTAAATGTGCAGAAGCCGCTTTCCAGTATTGATACTCACCCGTTCTCAGGTATTGCATCAGTAAACGGTAACTGATCATAGTATTTCCTCTTCTCCATCCATCATAGTCATCCGGTCTGCTTGAAATACCCCAAGTACCTATATCTCTGTCTTCTTTTTGATACGCGTACATAAACATCATATCACCGTAGTTAAGCATACCAAGCCATCCAAAATCAGTCATAGAACGCTCTATAAAAGCTGTACCTGTAGCGAGTAAGGCCTCTGTCTTAGGGAATTTAGAGTCGTCATGTGGCATAAGCATTCCAGCCGCCTTTGTCCCTTTATATCCATACCAGTCTGGGTTGACATATGGTTGAAGAGGATCATTAACCAGAGCGGCAAATTCCGAGCCCTTCAAAACATCAGACTTGTTGTAGAGGTTGTAATAAATGTCATGGGAAAAACTCACTCCTTGCATGCCATCATCCCATCCTGAAGCTCTTAAGTCAAGAACTGAATTTCCATGATCAGGCCAAATCCATGCGTTTAATGTCTTTTGGTCAGGATTAAACGACAACTCCTTTGGATACTTTAATGCCATATCTTTCATGACCATCGTTACTCCAAATTTATCACCATTAACCTCTACCCAACCTTCCGTTGGTTTGATGCCATTTGATTGTTGTTTTCCAGACTTCACATGCCAATCAAGAGGAAAACTTTTATACTCAAGATGAAAAACATTGTCCGGTCCAGTACTATATAGATATGCTGAATCATTATTACTCAAAGACACACTCTCAGTTAATCCTTCTGATTTAAAAGTAACTGCATCAGGAATAACTAATGGCAAGCTCAGGGCTATTCTTCGAATGTTGGTAGATTGTGGATCTCCTTTGAACAAGAAGTTATGTTGAACCCTAAAAAAAGATTTGTTAGCATATGTATGAATCCAAATAGAATATTCATTAGCATGTTCTTCTAATCCAAAACTGCCTTTTAGTTCTACTACACTTCTTAGGGGGCCATTTTCGATAATTTTTGCAGTGTAAAGTCCATTTTTAGCTGTTTTCCTAGTTTCTTCACCACCTCCTTCATTTCGCATCCATACGCTCCCCCCATCCACTGTTGGGGTGCTATTTTCTACTTTACGGGAACTACCTGTAAATAAATTTCTTATAGCATAAGGTTCAGTGACACGATTGGGATTATTTTTTTGTAAATCATAAAAATGGTCTTGTCCGTTACCTTTCTCAACCACTAATTCCTCTGTTTCATAAACTCCATTTGAATTAAAATCTACCCAAGCCCTGTCAATAAACCCAAAATCCTTTTTATTTATGCTAAGTTTCAAGATTCCGGTATCGACAATAATTTCATCACCAATTTCTTGAGCCAAATTATTGATTGTTGGTTTAATACCAGTTTGTATCTTGTCTATGGATTTTTTTTTGGAATTTACATCTGTCTGATAATCAAGAAGTAACCATTTAATAGAACCGTCGGTCCATCGAGAGAGCACTCGAGATTGACTAGTCTTTCCGGCTATTCCAATATCATCCTTATGAAATACAGTTCCTTTAGCAAAAGGAATACCTCCAGTGGCTGGCCAGTCCTTTCTTTCTATACCAGTGTGGTCTTCAACCGATATCATGGGCTGTGCCTTCACGCTCATCAACAAGAGCAGAAAACTTGAAAGGAACAATAGTATCCTTAATCTTATATGATTCAAATTATTCATTGAGTAAATAGTTAAAAGAATGGTAATAATGAATGAGGAAACAGAAATATCCACAACTTGAACTAAAAAATAGAAGCAGACAACCTAGAAATATTAAGCGTCCACTTCTATTAAAATAGTCAAAGATGATCTTTTAATTCTTATCCCACCATACTCGTGTGTTGTATGAATCTTCCCCCTGTCTATTAACAGCTTCCGAATAATTAGCACCATTTGATGACGCTTCGCTTGGAAGGTAAGGAAGCCTCCTTGGTAATGTCCCATTGGTTTTGCTACTAGAATAGATTACAGGCTCCAACACAGGAAATTCCGTCCTTCTCCAATTGGCAAAAGCTTCGTAGAGATTGGTGAAATTAAGTGCCCAGTATTGTGTAGATATCATTTCTATCCCTTCTGCGGCAACATATGGATGAGCTGTCAAATAATCATCTGCTTCAGCCTCAGAGACATAAACTGGTAGATTCGGATATGCATCATAAAATGTCATGGCAGCTTTTACACCATTATTGTAATGAGTGGCAGCAGAACTTGATATCCACCCACGTTGCGCGGCTTCTGCCATCAACAATTCCACTTCAGCGTAAACTA
>CAXBNB010000732.1:0-2562 GCA_963976505.1 uncultured Reichenbachiellaceae bacterium | reverse complement strand
CCTCCTTTAGCCTCACTAAATGATGATCCAATGCATATATGGCAGCTGCCGCTAAATAACCTGCCTGTCGCATTGCTCCACCGAATACTTTACGTACCCTTTTAGCTTTATGCATGTCCTCCGCAGAACCCAGAATGGCAGAGCCTACCGGTGCTCCCAATCCTTTAGAAAAGCAAACCGATATAGTATCACAATATTGACCATATTCTGTAGCATTCTCTCCTGTTTCTGCCAATGCATTAAATATTCTGGCTCCATCGAGATGCATTTTCAAGTTATGTGCTTTAACCGCTTTACTTATTTCACCAATGGCATTTATGTCGTAATACGATCCACCTCCTTTGTTTATCGTATTTTCCAAAGCGACCAAGCTGGTCCGTGCGAAATGAATTTCATCTGGATTGATATTATCCAAAATATCAGACACTGAAATTCTTCCTCTATTTCCATCAAGGAGTCGCATTGATACCATCGAATTGAAAGCGGCTCCACCTCCTTCATAATTATAGATATGAGAAAATTGGTGACAGATGACCTCATCCTGTGGCTGAGTATTTATCCTTAATGCTATCTGGTTGGTCATCGTACCAGATGGGCAAAACAATGCAGCCTGTTTTCCAAACAAGTGCGCAACTTTCTGTTCTAATTCTATGACTGTAGGATCTTCACCGAATACGTCATCACCAACAGCAGCATCAAACATGAACTCCTTCATCTCTAAAGTAGGCTTGGTCACTGTATCGCTTCTTAGGTCTATAACCATTTAATTGTCAAATTTGCTGTCTAAGCCTTTTTGAATGACATCAAACACATCATTTCTGAAATCTTTTAATGTATCCAAAGAATAATTCTTAGGGTCAATTGGTGCATGAAAAACGATTCTACACTTTCTTCTGTGAATAAAATATTTTCCATCTTCTGGAAAAATATGCCAGTTGTCAGCAAAAGAAACTGGCATCAAAAGTACACCAGTTTCTACAGCCATACGAAAAGGTCCTTCCTTAAAACTTGCCATTTTAGGAGGTTCAATTGATCGTATCCCACCTTCAGGGAATATCGCAAGTGAAAATCCATTAAGAAGAGAATCTATACTCTTCTTATAAGTGTCGTATTTGCTCCTAACCTTATCTCTATCTACAGTGATATGGAATCTTTTGAACATATATCCAAAAAATGGGATTTTTGAAATCGATATTTTTCCAACGTACTTAAAAGGAACAGGTGCAAATGGCATGATTGCCACATCAAGAAATGAAAAATGATTGGCACAAAGAATATAATTTTTACTATTGTCAAAATTGATTTGTCCTTCTATCTCAACAGGGATACCAATCAAACAGAAATAAACTTTCGCCCAATAATGGTTGACAATCAAACCCAACCTTGGCTTATCAAACCAATCAGCAAACAAATAAACAGGTAAAACGATCAAAAAAGTCAACACAAAAATGAGCACTGCATATATGGAGTAAACTCTTCTTAATAAGGTCGTTAATAAGTTGGATTTAGTATTTCCAGGATAACTCAAACTGCTTCGTTAGTTTATTTTCTAAAAAGTAAAATACAAAGTTAAAATGCCATCAAGACAAATGGAATTCGAACTCACTTAATATGATCCATATTATTGCTTTTGCCCCAAATTACACTACTGCGAAGATGTAGAAATTTGCTACCATATTCGGCAAGACCAATGTATTCTTATTGATAGAATAACTTTGATAGAAATAAATAGTTTCTAAAATTTGAGCTAAATTAAGAAAAGGCAGTCATTTCACTCGGTTTATGGTCAATCGTCTTCGTCCTTCTCTAAAGTTCCTGTGATACCTTCTGATACATTGATGATGTGATCGCCTACTTTTTCTAAGCCAAATAATATATCTCGATAAACAATTCCTAATTTGACATCATAGCCTTTTGAGTCAATGTCATTTAAATGCTTCTTACTTAGTTTCTTTAAAATTTTGTTGATATTATCTTCTTTAGAAACAGCATCGGCCAGTGAAACATCATCATATTCAGCTCTGAGATTATTATACATGGTATCGAATGCACCATTCACAGATTCAAACATGAGCTTATAATCCTTTTTCTGTTCCTTAGTGAATCTCAAGTCATGTTTAGACTTTCGACGCACATCATTTGACATTCTCAATATAATATCTGCGATTCTTTCCAAATCATTTGTAATACCCAAGATCCCTTTGATCTCCTGCGACGACCTTGCACTCAAGCGTCCTTCAGCTACTTTCACCAAATAGTCATCGATCTCTAGCTCTAATTCATCCGTTCTATCTTCGTATTTTTGGATTTTTTCAAGTAACCTTTTCTCTTCCTTCGGATCATCTGTATTTATCAAATCATGAAGAAAACCCAACATCTTTTTCGTCATTTTACCAAACTTGGCCACTTCCTTTCTAGCCTCCATAAGAGACAATTCAGCCGTTCTCATTAGCTGTGTACCTATGTACTCCAAATGAAAGACTTCATCTTCATCACTTCTAACGGGCACCATTTTCTCCACCACTTTTACAATCAATGGTATAAACCAAATCATGACAGCTG